>ONAG01000026.1 GCA_900315745.1 uncultured Prevotellaceae bacterium | reverse complement strand
CCAGCTTCCAAACAGGTTCTCATTATGATTTTTTAACGGCATCGCCGTTTGCTTCATATATTGCTTAATGAGGCTATGATAATGACTGAGTAGTTACCAAACTGGCAACCACCCAATCATACCTTATAATAATTTTGTCGCTTCTCTCAAAAGCGGGATGCCGACTAATGCAACATGGCTCACCTTATATATAATACTCAGCGGCATCCACAAGTCCTGCTCTAAGAGCATACTTGGTGGCTTCATGCACGTTGTTTACATTGAGTTTTCTGAAAATGTTCTTCCTGTGTGTGTTTATGGTATGGAAGCTTGAGAATCTCTTTTCTGCTATTTCCTTTGTCTTCATGCCCAAGGCGATATCCTTGAGCACTTCCAGTTCGGTGCGTGTCAGTATTGGTTTTTCTTCTACCTGTGGTGCCACAAACATCATCTCGGCTGTTCGTTGGCATATAAACCTCCTGCCCCTGATGGCTTGACGCAAGCAATCGCGTATCTCGTCGATAGGCGACTCTTTGAGCAGCACGCTCACCTGTGGCGATGAAGCCACGACACGTTTTACGAAATCCAGGCTCAGGTCCTCGCTGAACAGCACCCATCTCACTGTGGCGAAGCGGTCTGCGAGGATGAGCAATTCGTCGGCGTCGTTGATGTCGAACAGGGTATAGTCCATCACGACGACTGCATCCCTCGTGACTTTCAAGATTTCCATCATCCCACTTTTGTCGGAAGCGCAGAGGATGTTGCAATCATCAAACTGCTGCAATACATATTGCAGTCCAGCTCGTGTGATGTCCTGGTTGTCGGCAAGAATTATTGTTGTCATGACTTCTTCAGAATGGCAAGAGGTTGTCGCCTTCCACCTCGCATTTTTCAAATCCCATCTCGGCAGATTTTTCTTGTGAGAGAACGAAATAGACTGCATCGCCCTCAGCGCACACCTCGCCATGAGCGTTCTCCACTGTCACGTGGATTGTTGCGAGGTTCCTGCGCTGCTCTGCAATGTTCGCCCTTATCGTGATTTGAGTCTCCCTGCTTGTCAGTGCCTTGTGGTATGCCACAGACAGACGGCTTGTCATTCCCGCTGCCTGCAGTTTCCTCGATACCACCCATCCTGCAGTTTCGTCGATGAGAGTGCTGATGATGCCGCCATGCAGCACACCCACCCATCCTTGATACACTTCCTGTGGAATCCAGAAGCACAGCACGCTGTCGCCGTCTTCATAGAAGTCCATGTGCAAGCCCATGGGGTTGGTGGGGCAGCATCCGAAACAATAATATCCCTCCTTGTGGAGCCATGGGTTCCTTATTTTTCTCATTGGTGTGCTTTTTGTTTTATGTGTAATCCTTATCAGAAAGTAAATTCAAAAGTGAACCTTATTCCATGCTTGTGTACTCCTGGCAGTCCGGTGTAGCTCAACCGGCGCACATAGTCCACCTCAAAGAACTTCAATATGTTGTATATTCCGACATGGAATTCCCAGTACGGCTCTTTTTTGTTGAGCAAGTAAGTGTCTGATGGGAAAGCGAATAGGAAATCAGAGTTTGCGTTTTGTGGCAGGAAAGGATTGTTCTTGTCGGTGAGATGCCCGATCATGCCTTTGATTCCTATTGTTTCCCTCCACTTCAGTTTTTGCAACAGTGGTATTCTGTTGAATATCTTTCCATTGAGGTCCCATGCCACATTGAGCATGGCGAACCTGTCGTTGAGGAATTCCATGTTGTTCAACAGCGAGAAGGTACCCGGGTTGATGGTGTACGAGAGGTTTGCCGGCGGCATGATGAGCAGTGGGAAGGGCACCTTGTTCCATTGTGCTCCACCTTTCAAGCGCACGTCCAACCTTCCCCAACTATTGAGCCAAAACCTTTTGTAGATGCTGAGCTCAGTATAGTTGTATTTGTAATCTCCTCCGAGAAATCCATTGAAGCCGATGGTATGCGACACCGACAATTCCGGCGCGTCGAAATTGATGGCAAGCCTATGCTGCTTGGTATTTACGTATGTCCTGCCAGGACAATAGATGAATCCCAACGACATCTCCGTGGTCCTGAACTTGGTGACAGGCTCGTTGCTTGCCAATCGTCTGAAGGCGAGTTCTCCCGTAGGCTCGTTGCTTTCGGTCTTGGCGCTGAACATCGTGCGAAGTCCTCCTTCTGTCTCCCAGTCGAATTTCACTTCCTGGCGGTTGTAGAAATACATCTGGTTCACCTTTTTCCATTTGAACGCCGTGAACACATTGTCCTTGTCGGTATGCAGGAACTTGTCGGAAGGCGACATCACATCGTATGCAGATTGGAAAGAGATCGTCTTTATGGGAAACTCCGTAGGCTGGTAGTTCTTTTTGTTGAACGAATAGGTCAGCAGCGTACTGTAATAGGTTTTGTTGGTCTTCATGCCATGAGCCACATAGCCTTTCCAGAAAAGGTGTGGATTCAAGGCGGCTGTTGTCTGCCCGCTGAACCTGAACCTCATTCCATCCACGAAATTGGTGGAGACGATGGTGTTTACAGGTCCTATGTCGAACTTGCTCCTCCCGCCAGGACCGGCAGTCTCCACGTAGTTCTCGATAAGTGCCTTTGCGCCAAAGAGTATGTATTTGAATCCCTTGATGTTTTGCAGGCTGCTGAGGAAATCGTCCATGTTCGACTCGCTCTTGGTGAGTTCCACCTGTCGGTATTCTTTCCAGAAGCCATCATCCTTCATTCGGGCATCGGCATTCACTATTGAAGCCGCCTTTCCCTTGAACATCTTTTTTGGCAGGGCTTCGAATGAATAGTCATGCAGATAGGTATTTCTTATCACCACAGCCTTGCTGAGGAAGTTTGTCAACTTCATCTCCACCAACATGTTGTCTATGGTGAGCACCCACTCCCCGTTGTCGAGCTGGGTGTATTCTTGTTCCACCTTGAGATTCTCCACGAAGTTCACATCACTTCTTTTGGGTATGGTGAGATTGCATTTTTTCACATGCAGCGACGAGTCTGCCAATATGAACAGTTCTCCTCTGAATCCGAAGTCTTGCTGGTTGTTGGGTGTGAACTGCAAGTGGAAGCACTTGTCCTTGCCCACATACACGGTGTCTTCTATATAGAATCTGTAGAATGCCACGGCATCCTTTCCTATCGGGCTTGTGAATGGGTATTGCAGCAGCCTTATCTGGTCGTCATAGATGTCTATGTCGGTGAAGACGTCTTTCAGCATCGTGTTTAGGATGTTTCCAGTCTCTATGAGCTGGTTCACGCCCTTGCTTCTCTGCCCTGTTATTATGTCCTTTTCTGTCTTCGGCTTTTTTCTGTAGATGTGCTGCGATACTGTCTCGTCTATTGAAACTGGCAGGATGAGCTTGTTGTTGAATGGGCACATCTCCACCTGGTCCAAGAGCCATTGTTGCTTCTTTTTCTGCACCTCCTCCATTTCCGTTGGCGTGACATCGTTCACAGCCAAGGTGATTTTCTGGTATTTGTCGTATTTGTAATAGTCGTGGTTTGTCAGGTCTGTCCGCTTTTTCGCTTCTATCACCCTCTTCATCAGTTCCACGGCGGGGTTGTTTTTCCTGCTGTATTTGTTTTTCCTCTTCGACTTCACCACAACTTCCTCAAGTCTTTGAGCCTCAGGCTTCAGCGTTATGGTTAGTTCGGAGGGCGTGTTCTCCTTGATGGCGATGGTTTGCGACTTGTAGCCCACAGCCTTTATGGTGAGCGACCATCCATTATGCCTTTCGATGGTGAACCTGCCATCTGGTCCTCCTGCCACTGCCACATGGTTTCCTTTGTATATGATGCTGCAGAAAGGTATGGAGTCGCCCGTCTCCTTGTCGAGCACGAGGCCATTGATTTGGGCATTGGCAACGACGGCAAATGTCCAAAGAAATAATGTCAATATGAGTTTTGTCGATTTCTTCATGATTGTCAATGTAGGTCAAGAGCGAACAAGGTGATTATTTCGTCCAACGACTCTATCACAGCTTCTGGGATGTTCTCGTCGTGCCTTTCCTTTGTCCACTCCTCCCCTTTTATCCATATTGTTCGGCATCCAAGTTTTTTCGCGGGCAGTATGTCTTTGTCAAAGCTATCGCCCACTACTACGACGTCGGCAGGTGTCAACCCGAGTGCCTCCACTCCCATTTGGAAAATTTTTGGGTCAGGCTTTTTCACACCAACCACTGCCGACTCTACTATGTGTTCGAACAATCCTTCAAGTTCAAATTCTTTTATCACCTCTCCCATGTTCCCATAGAAGTTGCTCACCAATGCCAATGGGAATTGCTTCTTGAGGAGAGCCAGCACATTCTTGCTATTGGCAACCGTCTTGCATACTCGCCCATAGAGGTCGTCGAGCAAGTTGTCCACCAGTTTGTATCCTTTCTCTACATCCATTTGCAGGCAATGGTTTTCGAGCAGATAGTCCATCTCTATGCGCAGTTTCACCCTCAGTGTCTTCTCGAATGTGTAGGATGTCTGTATGATGGGGTTTCTCCCCAATGTGCGTTCCGCATCCACGTATGCCTTCTGGAATTCATCCTCGCTGACAGGAATGTTCGCTCTTTCGTAGGCATGCCATATCATCTTTCCCCAATGGCATCCTTGCGTGTCGATGGTTCCTCTGTAGTCGAAGACAAATCCTTTGGGCTTTGCAAGAACCTTGTTATTCTCTGCGCTTGTTCTATTCATATCGTGTTTTTCAGGTATTTATCATGTATTGAGGCACATAGGTCCTCATGACTCTTGTGCATGTGGATGTATAGGCAACTCAGCACCACAATCTCGAAGAGTGGGTATATCCAAGGCTGGTCTATCAAACATGCCACGAAGAGGCAGATGACTCTTGAATTGTATGTCAGCAAGTTGGCTATTATCATCAGCGGACTGCTTCCTTTGAGGTAATTCTGCCTCAGGTCATCGGGAAGAGATTCCACCGTCTCATATTTCTCCAACAGAGCAGTTTTTAGCTTTTGGGCGTTGGGTGTTCTCTTTTCCAGTCTGCGACAATAGTTGGCGTAGTTAGAATAGCACACTCTTTTTATGAGTCCTTTAATGACGTTCCCCTTTTTTGGCAAGTTTTCATAGATGTCGCGCTGTTGTGCGTAGCTGTCGATTTCGCCACCTTCTTTTCCTTTCTTCATCCACAAGTGGAACCTCTTGTAGTAGTCGGCGAGCAATGCCTGTTGCAAATGTGCGAACACCGCGGCTATGATGACGAGCAACCATCCTGCAAGCCTCCATGCCGTGTCGGTGCCAGGCATTGGGGTGTAGTAGATTCTGATGGCTATAGCCACATAAATGACAAAAAAGCAAACGTATTTTGACAAGCGGTTGAGCACTCTGCCCTCAAAAGTTCTCTTGCCTGTGAGCCTTGTCAATTGCCCGTCGGCGGAACTTCCAAAAGTAAAGAGCAGCATGAGTACCACACCGATGATGTTGTGTGCCACGTCTGGATATGAGAACATCACCCCGGCAACTATGCCAAGGAACATGGAGATGACTGTCACCACATTGGGATGCACATTATGCTTCATGCATGTCATTGCCCAACGGAGTCCTACAGGGCGTATGAAATGCATGTCGAGCCAGTCCTCTATATCATCGTACTTCACCGAGACGTGCAATTTCTCGTTGAAAGTCATGTCGGAAATGTTCTTTAGGGACGTATTATCAATATTGTTCATTTACTCTTTGAATTTGCAAAGATAAACATTAATATGAAGATTTGAAAACTTTTCCCCGATTTTTCAAGAAAAAGACCTCAAAGAACATAAAGTCCTCTAAGTCCATAAAGTCCTTAAAAAAGTAATTTCTCACCATCATCTTTTTCTGAATTATCCCAAAAAAATGATTTCCTTGACTTGAAATCGATATAAAATGCTTATCTTTGCCCCGAAAATGCGCTTTTCGCGCTTGCAATGTCATCAAGGGACTGCCTTGATGGCGCAGCATATCTTATTGAACAACTACAAAGAAATGGAATTTGAACTGATTGCCAAGACTTTCATGGGTCTGGAGCCCATCTTGGCACAAGAATTGACTGAATTAGGAGCCAACGACATACAGATTGGCCGGCGAATGGTATCCTTCAAGGGAGACAAAGAACTAATGTACCGCGCCAATTTCCAATTGCGCACTGCCATCAGAATCCTCAAACCAATCATTCACTTCAAAGCACGCAGCGCCGACGATGTCTATAACGAGGTGCTCAAGGTGGATTGGACAAAATACTTGGACAACAACAAGACTTTCGCAGTAGATTCCGTGGTGTTCTCCGAAGAGTTCAGACACTCCAAATTCGTAGCCTACAAGGTGAAAGACGCCATTGTTGACCAATTCCGTGAAAGCACCGGAACACGCCCCAATATCTCGGTGACCAACCCAGACCTGCGTTTGCATATACACATTGCCGACGAGGACGGCACGCTAAGCCTCGACTCCAGCGGAGAGTCGCTGCACCGACGCGGCTATCGCCAGGAGTCTGTGGAAGCACCGCTCAACGAGGTGCTGGCTGCCGGTATGATACTCATGACAGGATGGAAAGGCGACTGCGACTTCATCGACCCCATGTGCGGCTCAGGAACCTTGCTCATCGAGGCTGCCCTCATTGCACAGAACATGTCGCCGGGCGTATTCCGCAAAGGATATGCCTTCGAGAAATGGCCTGACTTCGATGAGGAATTGTTCGACATGATTTACAACGACGACTCCAAGGAGCGGGAGTTCAACCATCATATCTATGGTTACGACATAGACATGAAATGTGTGAACACGGCACGCCTCAACGTAAGGGCTGCCGGCTTGGCATCGGTCATTACTGTGGCACAAGCCGACATCAACGACTTCACGCAGCCTGCGGAGAAGAGCATCATGGTGACAAATCCTCCTTACGGAGAGCGCATCTCCACCCCAGACTTGCTTGGCACTTACCGCATAATCGGTGAGAAACTGAAACATGCTTTCACCGGCAACGAGGCTTGGATTTTGAGCTATAGGGAAGAATGCTTCGAGCAAATCGGACTGCGCCCATCCATCAAGATTCCTGTCTATAATGGCTCGCTCGAATGTGAATTCCGCAAATACACCATCTTCGAGGGCAAACTGAAGGAATTCCGCAGCGATGGAGGCGTTGTGAAGACTGAAGAAGAGAAGGCTGCCATGGCTGAGAAGCACCGCTTCAAGAAAAATCGCGATTTCAAGCAACGTATTGAGGAAGAGAGCGAAAACGAGGATGGCGACATCCGTTCCTTCACCTTCCATCACCACAAGTTGGAGTCCTTCCAGCGCAAGGAGGAGAAGGAAGATCGCCGAAACGGATTCCGTGGCGAGCGCGACGACAGAAGAGGCGACAGAAGAGACAGAGGCGAAAGAGGTGACAGGTTCTCCGACAGAAAATTCGGACGCGGTGATGGCGGGAAAAGAGGCTTCAAGGGCGATGATGACAAGAGAGGTCCAAGAAAGGACTTCGACCGCAAGTCTTTTGACCGCAAGTCTTTCGACCGCAAGCAATTCGGCAAGAAGCCTTTCAACAAGAAAAAAGACAGGAGATTCGACGATGAAGATTAAGAACAAGCAATGGGCACTGCTCATCTTGCTCGCACTGCTCACCACTACCACGATGGCACAAGACAAGCTTTTCAGCCTTGAAGACCTCAATTTCGGCGGCATGAACTACCGGAAGATGTCGCCGGAAAACCAAACGTATTGTTGGTGGGGAGACGTGCTCATTCACCTTACCAAAGACGCTTGTCTGAAATTGAACTCAAAGGACAACAAAGAGTCTGAACTTGTAAACCGTGAGAGCATAAACACTGCCATAGGCATGGACGAAGCGGTATGGAGCCTCACATCGGCTTCCTTTCCCTACCCCGACTCCACTCTCATCATGGTGCAGTCATCCAAGGAGCGGATTCTTTATGACTGGAAGAAAGGGAAGGTGACTTTCAGGCAGGCAGCGGGCCACGACACCGAAGACTGGACTCCTGCCTCACGTGCCAACGCCTATGTCGAGGAATGCAACCTCTTCGTTGAGGATGCTCAGGGCAGCACGCATCAACTGACCACCGACGGCAGCAGGGAGATTGTCTATGGACAGAGTGTCCACCGCGATGAGTTCGGCATCTACAAAGGCACGTTCTGGAGTCCCGACGGACAGCGTCTTGCCTTCTACCGAATGGACCAAAGCATGGTGAGCGACTATCCACAAGTGAACCACAGCACGCGCATTGCCACCGAGGAGCCTGACAAATATCCCATGGCGGGTGAGACAAGCCACAAGGTTACCGTGGGCGTCTATGACTTGCTTACAGGAAAAACCACATACTTGCAGGCTGGCGACCCCACAGACCGCTATTTCACCAACATACAGTGGAGCCCTGACTCGAAACGCATTTACATGCAGGAGCTCAACCGCGACCAGACTGACATGCAACTGACTGTGTATGACGCAATTAACGGTACAAAAATCGGAACCATATACACCGAGCACGACGACCGCTACACTGAGCCTTTGACTCCCATCACCTTCCTGCCGTGGGATGCCGACAAATTCCTGCTGCAAAGTCAGAAAGACGGTTACAACCATCTTTATCTCTTCGACACCAATGGCAAGCAACTGAAACAAGTCACCAAAGGACCGTGGGTGGTGCTCGACCTCGTGGGATTCTGCAAGAAACGCAACAGCATCGTCATACTATCCACGGAAGCCAATCCCATACAGAACAATCTCTATGAGGTGAGCCTCGCCAACGGAAAGCGCACGCTGCTCGACAACGGACGTGGATGCCACGCCAACGTGTGGCAGGAGGACGGGAGACATACCTCCATGCTCTCTGCATCTGGAATGAAAGCCTACGACAACTTCACCGAACCTGATGTGCCTCGGTGCATCGAACTGATCACATTGGGGAAGAAGAAACGTGCCACACTATTCACAGCACAAGACCCATGGGAGGGCTACAACGTGCCGGAATACAGCTGCGGCACCATCAAGGCTGCTGACGGCACTACCGACCTGTACTACCGCATGGTGAAACCCACCAATTTCGACCCTTCCCAAAAATACCCCACCGTGATCTACGTCTATGGTGGTCCTCACGCACGCAACGTGGAGGCGCGATGGCACTACTACTCTCGTGGGTGGGAGACGTACATGGCACAGAAGGGCTACCTGCTCTTCATCCTCGACAACAGGGGAAGCAAGGACCGTGGCAGAGACTTCGAACAGGTCACTTTCCGACAATTGGGACAAGTGGAGATGGCTGACCAGATGAAAGGTGTGGAATATCTGAAGTCCTTGCCTTTCGTGGACACCGACCGCATTGGCGTTCACGGCTGGAGCTACGGCGGATTCATGACCATCAGCCTGATGACCAACCATCCCGATGTCTTCAAGGTGGGTGTGGCTGGAGGACCTGTCATCGACTGGAAATGGTATGAGGTGATGTACGGCGAGCGTTACATGGACACCCCGCAGACCAACCCGGAAGGATATGAGAAGACTTCGCTGCTGCGACAAGCCAAGAACCTGAAGGGCAAGTTGCAGATAATCCAAGGTCTCAACGACAAGACCGTGGTGCCACAGCATTGCCTGTCGTTCATCGAGGCTTGCATCCAATCAGGCACTCAGCCCGACTTCTTCACATATCCCAGCGAGCCACACAACATGCGCGGTCGCAAGAGCGTACACCTGCATGAGCGCATAACACAGTATTTCGAAGATTACCTGAAGGAAAAGTAACAAGATAAACTACAGATTCATGAACATACTCCTATTAGGAAGCGGAGGGCGCGAACATGCCCTCGCATGGAAAATCGCCCAAAGCGACAGAGTGGAAAGACTTTACATCGCACCTGGCAATGCCGGTACATCGGGGGTTGGTGAGAATGTTGCCATCAAGGCGGACGACTTCGAAGCGCTGAAGGATTTTGCCGCTAACCATGCCATCGACATGGTGGTGGTGGGACCGGAAGACCCGTTGGTGAAGGGCATAAGCGACAATTTCGCCGCTGACAGCCGTACAGCCAACATACCCGTCATAGGTCCCTCGGCTAAAGGTGCCATGCTCGAGGGCAGCAAAGACTTCGCCAAAGGCTTCATGCAGCGCCACAACATCCCAACAGCAAGATATCAGACTTTCGACGGCAACTCTCTCGACGAGGGCATCGCTTTCCTTGAGACTTTGCAACCGCCATACGTGCTGAAGGCGGACGGACTGTGTGCCGGCAAGGGCGTGCTGATTCTTCCCACTCTCGAAGAGGCTAAGACACAGCTGCGGGAAATGCTTGGCGGCATGTTCGGCAATGCCTCCGCCCGTGTGGTGATCGAGGAATTCCTCAGTGGCATAGAGTGCTCTGTTTTCGTCCTCACCGATGGTCGCCACTACCAGTTGCTGCCCGAGGCAAAGGACTACAAGCGCATAGGAGAGCACGACACGGGTCCCAATACTGGCGGTATGGGCAGCGTTACTCCTGTGCCTTTCGCCACAAAAGAATGGATGAAAAAAGTGGAAGACCGCATCGTTCGACCCACCGTGGAGGGCTTGGCTTCTGAGGGCATCGACTACAAGGGCTTCATCTTCTTCGGTCTGATAAATGTTGACGGCGACCCAATGGTGATTGAATACAACTGCCGCATGGGCGACCCCGAGACCGAGAGCGTGATGCTTCGCCTGAAGAGCGACCTTGTCGATCTCTTGGAAGGCGTGGCTGCTGGCGACCTCGATCGTCGTGAAGTGGCTTTCGACGAGCGATCTGCCGTATGTGTGATGCTCGTCAGCGGTGGTTATCCTCAAGCATACAAGAAAGGCTATCCCATCACCGGCATCGACAAGGTGGAGGGTGCCATAGTGTTCCACAGCGGCACGGCATTGTCCGACGGACAGGTAGTGACAGCCGGTGGCAGGGTTATTGCCGTGAGCAGTTATGGGAGCAATAAGGAGGAAGCTCTTCGCAAGAGTTTCGAGGAGGCTCAGAAGATACAATTCACCGACAAATATTTCCGCGGCGACATAGGCAGCGACTTGTAAGGGATGGCATTCAAGAGATTCCAAAACACGGTCACCGAGAGCAAGTTTTTCCTACCCCTCGCGGTGGCCATTTCAGCAGGTGCCTGTTATCTTTCAGGCTTGGTAACCAATGCGTTATGGATGCAGTTGGTGTGCCTTCTCGTGTCTGCCATACTGATTTTGGAACTCAACAGCAGCCATCAGTTGCTGCGCGTGCAGAGTCAAGCCACTCCTGCAATGTTCCTTCTGCTCACATCTGCTGCCATCTTCATATTCCCCAACTTGGAATCGTGCATAGTGCAGTTGTGTGCCGTTGCTGTCTATTTCATGCTTTTCCACTGTGATTTGCACCACCCGTCGCCAGGTTGGACGTTCTATGGCTTTTTCTGCCTCGGTCTTGCCAGCATGGTGTTTGTGCAAATCCTGTATTTCGTTCCTGTGCTGTGGGTCCTCATGGCATTTTGTTTCAGGGCTTTTACGGCACGCACCTTCTTCGCCTCACTGTTAGGCTTGTTAACGCCTTATTGGCTTGTCATGCCCATCTTCCTGTATATCAGCACTCCCGAGGCGGCTCTTTCTCATTTCAGCGAACTGGCTTCATTCCAGGCTTTTGGCGACTACAGCATCATCGACGAACACGAGTGGCTGACATTCGGCTGGCTTTGCCTGCTTTCACTCATCAGCATCATCCATTATGCCAACCAGGGTTATCAGGACAAGATACGCACCCGGCTTTTGCATGAGGTGTTCATCACCATCGACATGCTTGCCATCTTTTTCTATGTTCTGCAACCTCAGCACCATCACCTGCTCATGGGTATCATCATCGTCAACACCAGTCCGCTCATTGCCCACTACCTCACGTTGACGCACACATGGCTCACCAACATATCTTTTCATCTCATCATTCTCATCACCTTGGCAATCATCTTCTATAACGTATGGATGCCCTCATCGAATTTCTTATCAGCTATGGCTACACAGGCATGCTTGTATCTGCCTTTATAGCAGGCAGTTTCCTGCCTTTCAGCAGCGAGGCGGTGATGGCGGGTCTTGTGGCTGCAGGTCTTGAGCCTCTCCCCTTGCTCATCTATGGCACCATAGGCAACTGGGCTGGCAGCATGTTCAACTATTTCATCGGACATTTGGGCAAGATGGAATGGATAGAGCGTTATCTTCATGTGAAGAAGGAGAGTCTTGACAAGGCTCACAAGTTTTTAGGTGAGAAGGGGGCATGGATGGGCTTTTTCGCCTTTCTCCCTGTTATCGGCACTGCCATCTGCATCGTCCTTGGTCTGATGAGGGCAAATCCCATCATCACCGCCATCAGCGTCTTCCTCGGAAAGGTATTGCGCTACTTTTTCGTCGCCTACGGCGCCGCCATGCTATTCTAAATGCCATCGGCTTTTTCTAAATCATCTAGAAAATCTAGAGAATCTAGAGAATCTAGAGCTTCTAGAAAATCTAGAAAATCTAGAAAGTCTAGAGAATCTAGAAAATCTAGAAAATCTAGACCATCCAGAGAATCTATACCCTCCACAAAATCTGAAAAAAAATGAAAAAAAAGCCCCTGCCAAGAAATAACATCTGCATGAGGGCCGCAAACTGCGATATTTTTAGTATTTTTGCCCCCAAATAGCTTTTTACACAAAAATATATGAAGAAGTACAGAATAGTGGACAATGTCATGGGATGGCTGGCATTCTTGATTGCCGCCATCGTATATTGTTCCACCGTAGAGCCGACAGCCAGTTTCTGGGACTGTCCTGAGTTCATCACCACAGGTTACAAACTTGAAATCGGCCACCCGCCAGGGGCGCCTTTCTTCATGCTCACAGCAAACCTGTTCTCGCAGTTTGCAAGCGACCCTTCACAGGTGGCATACATGGTGAACATCATGAACGCACTGCTCAGTGCCGCATGTATCTTGTTCCTGTTCTGGACAATAACCCACCTCACCCGCCGTCTGATTCTTGACAAATGGGAGAACCTTACCACTTCCAAACTGATAGCCATCGAGGCTTCCGGACTTGTGGGCGCACTCATCTACACTTTCAGCGACACATTCTGGTTCAGCGCCGTGGAAGGCGAGGTTTATGCCTATTCATCTGCCTTCACCGCCCTGGTGTTCTGGCTAATCCTGAAATGGGAAGACGATGCCGACAATCCACATAGCGACCGCTGGTTGGTGCTCATAGCATACATGACCGGTCTATCCATCGGCGTCCACCTGCTCAACCTGCTCTGCATCCCAGCTATAGTGTTAGTGTTCTACTATCGCCGCAACCCAGAAGCCGACCTGAAAGGCTCGCTCCTCGTGCTCCTTCTCTCGTTTGCCATCGTGGCTGTGGTGCTCTATGGCGTGGTGCCAGGCATCATCACCGTGGGCGGATGGTTTGAACTGCTCTTTGTCAATGAGTTGGGCTGTCCTTTCAACACTGGCGTCATCATCTATATCATCCTCTTGGTGGCTGCTGTCATCTGGGCAATCTACGAGAGCTATCAAGACAAGAGCCAAGGGCGCATCAACGTCTCGTTCATCTTGGCTGTGGCATTGCTTGGCATTCCATTCTACGGCTACGGCTGGGGGGCTGCCGGCATTGGCATTGTGGCATTGGTCATCTTATGGTTCTGCCTGAAAATCAAGTACAAGGGTGGTCTGCTCATCACCACGCGCATAAAGAACACCACGTTGCTCTGCATGCTCATGCTCATGATAGGCTATTCCACATACGCTGTCATCGTGATTCGCTCGTCTGCCAACCCGCCAATGGACCAGAACTCTCCAGAGGACATCTTCACCTTGGGCAACTACCTCAGCCGCGACCAGTATGGCTACCGTCCATTGTTCTACGGCCAAGCCTACAACTCGGAATATGCAATCGACGATACTGGCCATGTGAAGATGAAAAAGACTGCTCCCGTCTATCAGCGCAGGGAGAAGGCAAACCCCAACGAGCCTGACGAATACTTCATAGTTGACTGGAAACAACAGCCGGAATATGCGCAAAACATGTACTTCCCACGCATGTACTCGGCACAGCATGCCCAACTCTATGAGAGCATCATCAATGTGGAGGGCAGAATGGAGCCTCCCACATACAGCGAGGGACCCATCAAGATGCCTACCACTTTGGACAACTTGAAATTCTTCATCTCATACCAATGCAATTTCATGTATTGGCGCTATTTCATGTGGAACTTCGCAGGACGTCAGAACGACATCCAAGGCTATGGAGAGAAGGAACACGGCAACTGGCTCACTGGCATACCGTTCTTCGACAACCACGTGCTTGGCTTGGGTGACCAGAACAACCTGCCCGACGAACTGAAGAACAACAAGGGGCACAACGTGTTCTACTGCCTGCCACTGTTGCTCGGCATCCTCGGTCTGGTGTGGCAAGCCTTCCGCGGTCAGCGTGGCATACGCCAGTTCTGGGTGGTATTCTTCCTATTCTTCATGACTGGTCTTGCCATCGTGGTGTATCTAAACCAGACACCAAGCCAGCCTCGTGAGCGCGACTACGCATACGCTGGTTCGTTCTATGCCTTCGCCATCTGGTGCGGCTTGGGCGTGGCTGCCATCATCGACTGGCTGAAGAAGTTGGGACTTAAACAAACTGCCGTGGCAGCCGCCGTGGGCGCCATCTGTCTGCTCGTGCCAATACAGATGGGTTCGCAGACATGGGACGACCACGACCGCAGCGGACGATACACTTGCCGCGACTTCGGTCTCAACTACCTCAACTCGCTACCCGACAAAGGCTATCCCATCATTTACACCAATGGCGACAACGACACCTTCCCACTATGGTATAACCAAGAAACGGAGGGCAACCGCACCGACGCCCGCGTCTGCAACCTGAGTTACCTGCAGACCGACTGGTACATCGACCAGATGCTGCGACCTGCCTACGACTCGCCAAGCGTGCCTATCACATGGCCGAGAATCGACTACTGCTCGGGAACCAACGACGTGGTGTCTGTCAATCCCGAACTGGAAAAGGCTGTGAAAGCCTTCTATGAAGCTTATCCTGAGAAGGCTGCTACACTCTTCGGCAGCAATCCTTTCGAACTGAAGAACATCCTGAAATATTGGGTTCGCTGCAGCCTCAACAAGGAGCAGAAAGAAGCCAAAGAGGTGATTCTCAATGCAGTGGGCATGGAGGGCAACTCCCATGTGATACCTACCGACTCGCTGTTCATGACCATCGACAAGGATGCAGTACGCAAGAGCGGCATGATGATACCTACAGAAGAAATCCCCGACCACATGGTGATCACTCTTTCCGGCCACAACTCCTTGGGCAAGGGCGACCTGATGATGCTGGAGATGATTTCACAAGCCAACTGGACTCGCCCCATCTACGTGGCAATCACTGTGGGCAAGGAAAACTACATGAACCTCGGAGAGAACTTCATCCAGGAAGGTCTTGCTTGCCGCATCACACCATTCACCGTGAATGACGCCAACTCGCCATACACCATGATGGATACCGAGAAGACCTACGACCGCATAATGAACAAATTCAAGTTTGGCGGCCTCGACAAGAAGGGCATCTATCTCGACCAGACGGTGATGCGCATGTGCTATACCCACCGCAAGCTGATGGGCGAACTTGCCACCAACCTCGTCAACGAAGACAAACTCGACAAGGCTCGCAAGGTTTTGGAGAAGGCTGAGAAGGAAATTCCCGAGTACAATGTCCCGATGAACTACATCAGCGGCGGCATGGACTTCCTCAACGCCTGGGGCAGCCTTGGCAATAAGAAACGTGCCATCGAGATTGCCGACAAGCTGTGGAACGAGGCTGAGCAATATGTCAACTGGTACATGTCTTGCTCTCCTTCTTATCTTGTTTCCTCACGCTACGAGGTGGAACGCATGCACCTTGGCTCCATGCAGCTCACACTGCGCTCCATGGAGAACATCGACAAGACATGGTATGACAGCCACTTCCAGCGATTCAACAAGATTGTGGAAGCCTACGAAGCATGTCTGACACGCTCCGGAGCCTACTGATAAACATTCGGGAGGGGTTTTTGCCCCTCCCTTTTTCATTACTCAAACATTGTCTGCACGATGATTCTGGAACAACCCTCATTCTGGCTGCGTTGGATGTTTCCAAGGGCCTTGTGGCGCATGAACAAGCATGAACATGCCGTATATCTCACGTTCGACGACGGTCCCATTCCAGAAGCCACGCCTTTCATTCTCGAAACCTTGCGCCATTACGGGGCTAAGGCTACCTTCTTCATGGTTGGCGACAATGTGAGGAAATACCCGCATCTCTTCCGCCAACTGGTGGAAGAAGGTCATCAGGTGGGCAACCACACCTTCAACCATTATGGAGGCTTCAAGCACTTCACCAAGACTTACATCGACAACACACAGAAGGCAAACGAGTTGATAGGCGCACACCTCTTCCGTCCTCCTCACGGAATAATGACGCATAGCGAATATATCTGGCTAAGCAGGAAATACAAAATCGTGATGTGGGACCTTGTAACACGCGACTACTCCAAACTGCTCACCGCCGACGACGTGGTGGAAAACGTGAAACTCTATGCCCGCAACGGCTCCATCATCACGTTCCACGACTCCCTGAAGAGCATCGACAAGTTGCGCACCGCCCTGCCCCAGTCTTTGGAGTGGCTGAAGTCAGAAGGCTACCAATTCAAGACTTTCGACTGACAGCCTTCTTGACATCACTTGAACTCCACCGGACAATATTTCCATCCATGAAGTTCATATAGTGCATTGAGTCTCTTCTGGCGCAACTTGTATTCGGCATAGTCCTTCTTCTCTGGCTGCACCCATTGCAGTTCTGCTAAGGCGCCCATTCTCGGAAGCACCTGATACTCCACCAGTTCCCAAGCATACGAATACTCTGTCCACAAGTTGGCTTGCACGCCAATGACATGCCCGCGCAAATTCTCAGGAATGGCATCAGGAACAGGTTCGAAGGAATACACTTTCTCCAATGGCACGTATCCGCCAATGAGCAATGGCTTGCTCCACTCGTCTTCTTTTGTCTGGTAATAGTCGAAATACAGCCACGAGGTAGGCACCATGATGACATCGTGTCCTTTTTTCGATGCCTCCACCCCTCCTTCTGCGCCACGCCAACTCATGATGGTGGTTGAAGGCTCCACGTCACAGTCGAGCAGTTCGTCCCATCCTATCGCTTTGCGGCCCTTGGCATTGAGATAACGCTCCACTCTCTTCATGAAATATCCCTGCAAGCAGTCTTCTGCCACTTGCTTTCCCTTTGGTTTCAGCCCCTCTTCCTTTATGCGGCGCTGACAGTCGGCACATGTCTTCCACCGTGTGCGTGGTGCCTCGTCGCCACCGATGTGGATGTATTCCGAGGGGAAGAGTTGCATCAGTTCGTCGAGCACTCCCTCCACAAATTCAAAGGTCTTCTCGCGACCGGCACAGAGGATGTCGTCGAAAACGCCCCAGTTAGGCTCCACCTCGTAAGGTCCCTGCGTGCATCCCAATTCGGGATAGGCTGCAAGAGCCGCCTCCATGTGTCCCGGCATGTCTATCTCGGGTATCACCGTGATGTATCTTTCGGCGGCATACTTCACTATCTCCCTTATTTCCTCTTGTGTGTAGAAGCCGCCATACCGCTTCCAGTCGTAAAGACCGGTGTTGCGGCCAATGACGGTGCGTCTTCTCCAGGCACCCACCTCGGTGAGACGTGGGTATTTCTTTATCTCCACACGCCATCCTTGGTCGTCGGTGAGATGGAAATGGAAGATGTTGATGTTGTGGAGGGCAAGCATGTCGAGATAGCTCTTCACGCAATCTACTCCATAGAAATGCCTTGCCACATCGAGATGCATGCCACGGTACGCGAACCGCGGCACATCATCCACCACGACAGCGGGCACAAGCACTCCCTCTTGCTTGCCTGCAGGCAATGCCTTGCGCAATGTCTGAATGCCATGAAACACTCCCGCAGGTGTAGCTCCCTCGATGACAATACTTTTGTCATTCACAGTGATGCGGTATCTTTCCGGCTCGCTCATCTTGGAGTTCAACTTCAGCATTATGGCAGGTCCTTTCACCTTTAAGGGTCTTACGCCGATTATTCCGACCTCTTGTTTCACCACCTTCGACAAGTAATCTGCCAAGAAGCGTGCATTTCGCTGCATGTCCTCCCCACCTTCATAGCTGATTGCCATCAGTGTGGAGAGGTCGAAGGGTTGTCCCTTCTTCTCCACACATTGCTGTGGCAGAGGAACGACATTGAAGTCAGCCATGACCTGGGAATACGAAGGCACATTGGATGTAAGCAGGAAAAAAAGCAACAGGAAAAAAGAAGTTTTTGTATTCATCATATTATTATAGGCTTTTAGAATTATTATCATAGGCTATTAGAAATACTATCATAGGCTTTTAGAATCATTTTTCGGGTGTAAAAATATATAAAAATCATGAATATTCCAAATTTTCAGAAAAGCAAGCAGAAGATTTCCAAAAAGCGAGGATAAGATTTCTAAAAAGCGAGGTGGGGATTTCTAAAAAGCGAGGTGGATATTGGGCTTTTTTCTTGAGAAAATTTGCCGCATTTATACAAAATGTATATTTTTGCAGAGGAATAGAAAGAGGATATAGAAAGAGGATATAGAAACGATAACCCTATAGCATCTATAGTATCTAGAAAATCTAGAAGATCTAGAGAATCTAGAAGATCTAGAATATCTAGAAAATCTAGAAAATCTAGAGCATCTAGAAAATCTATACCCCCCAAAAAACCTTAGAGACCTTAAAATACCCTTTTATGGAAAAACGACTAATAGAATGCGTGCCCAATTTCAGTGAGGGCCGCAATCAAGAGACTATCAAGCAAATAGCAAAAGAGATTGAGAGCATCCCCGGTGTGCGGCTGCTCAATGTTGATCCAGGAGAAGCCACCAACCGCACGGTATATACCTTTGTGGGAGACCCCGATGCCGTGGTAGAGGCAGCCTTCAGGGCTGTCAGGTGCGCCGGCGAGCTCATCGACATGCGCAAGCATCATGGCGCACACCCGCGAATAGGTGCCACCGACGTGCTGCCACTAATCCCCGTGAGTGGCATCACCCTTGAGGAATGTGCCGAGATGGCACGCCAACTTGCCAAGCGCATCGCTGACGAGCTGCGCATACCATGCTACTGCTACGAGGCGGCAGCATTCAATGAGAAGCGCCGCAACTTGGCAGTATGCCGCGCAGGAGAATATGAGGGAATAGCCAAAAAACTGAGCACCCCGGGACAAGAGCCCGACTTCGGCAGCCGACCTATGGACGATGACATCGCACGCACAGGATGCACCGTGGTGGGAGCACGCGACTTCCTCATCGCCGTGAACTTCAACCTCAACACCACATCCACACGCAGGGCGAATGCCATCGCCTTTGACGTGAAGGAGAAAGGCAGGCCGCGACGCGAAGGCAACCCCATCACCGGCAAACCGATGAAGGACGAAAACGGCAACACCATAATGATTCCTGGCACGCTGAAAGGCACCAAGGCAATCGGATGGTACATCGACGAATACGGGATAGCACAAGTGTCGATGAACATCACCGACATCAATGTCACTCCGCTGCATGTCGCTTTCGACGAGGTGTGCCGCTGCGCCCAAAACCGTGGGATACGCGTCACTGGCACGGAAATAGTGGGACTGGTGCCCAAGCGCACACTCATCGAGGCAGGAAGATATTTCCTGGAGAAGCAGCACCGCTCCACCGGAATACCCGAGAGCGACATCGTGGATATCGCCATCAAGTCGATGGGACTGTCGGACCTCCGACCATTCAACCCACGTGAGAAAGTGATAGAATACCTGCTTGAAGATGCGGAAAAACAACCCATGCTGGCTGACCTCACGGTGAGGGACTTCGCCAATGAGACCTCTCGCGAGTCACCCGCACCTGGCGGAGGCACCATCGCCGCATATATGGGAGCCTTGGGAGCAGCCCTCGGCACCATGGTGGCAAATCTCTCCTCACACAAGGCAGGATGGGACGACCGCTGGAAAGAGTTCGCTGAAAGTGCCGACGAGGGACAGGACATCATGGCAGAACTGCTGCATTTGGTTGACGAAGACACGGCAGCCTTCAACCGCATCATGGCTGCTTTCGGAATGCCAAAGACCACTGATGCAGAAAAAGCCAAGCGCTCGGAGGCAATACAAGAAGCCACGCTTTATGCTGCCGAAGTGCCCCTGCGCACGATGAAGGCTGCCATGCGCGTATTCCCGCTCTGCAAGCGGATGGCTGAAGACGGCAACCCCAACAGCCTGTCGGATGCTGGAGTGGGAGCTCTCGCCGCTCGCGCATCTGTGCTCGGTGCCGGACTCAACGTGAAAATAAATGCTGCGTCGCTGAAAGACCGCGACAAGGCTCTCTCTCTCATCAATGAAGCCAACTCCCTGATGGAAAGCGCCAACAAGGAAGAGAAAATCATCATGGACATCATGCGCCAACTGGATCCAAAAGAATAAGCCAACTGGATCCAAAAGAATAAGGCAACTGGACACAAAAGACTAAACAAAAGCCTGAAAAAATCAGTCTAAAACAAAAGCCTGAAAAAACAGACTAAAAAAGAATAAAAAAACATGAAAGCACTCAGTTTCAAAGACGAGATAAGGGCTGGCATCCCCGACATGCTGCCAGAGGCAAAGCCCTATGACCCCGACATCAACCACGCTCCCAAGCGCAAGGACATCCTCACTCAAGAGGAGAAGAAACTCGCCCTGCGCAATGCATTGAGATACTTCCCCCAACACCTTCATGCCGCCTTGGCTCCTGAGTTTGCCGAGGAACTGCGCAAATACGGGCGGATATACATGTATCGCTACCGCCCCGACTACGACATCCACGCACGACCAATAGACGAGTACCCTTACCACTCGCGACAGGCCGCAGCCATCATGCTGATGATACAGAACAACCTCGACCCACAAGTGGCACAGCATCCTCACGAACTGATCATCTATGGTGGCAATGGCGCCATCTTCCAGAACTGGGCGCAATACCGGCTGGTGATGAAATACCTGAGCGAGATGACCGACGAGCAGACTCTCGTGATGTACTCCGGCCATCCTTTAGGTCTCTTCCCCTCACACCCCGGCGCACCTCGTGTGGTGGTCACCAATGGCATGGTGATACCCAACCATTCCAAGCCCGACGACTGGGAACGCCTCAACGCATTAGGTGTGAGCCAATACGGGCAGATGACCGCCGGCTCATACATGTACATCGGTCCGCAAGGCATCGTTCATGGCACAACCATCACCGTGCTGAACGCTGCACGCCGACGCTTCCGTCCCGGACAGACCGACACCCATGGGATGCTCTTCGTCTCGTCGGGACTTGGCGGGATGTCGGGCGCACAGCCCAAGGCTGGCAACATCGCCGGTGTGGTGAGCGTGGTAGCGGAAATCAATCCCAAGGCCGCCGGCAAGAGATATGAACAAGGTTGGGTGGATGAGATGCACGACAACCTCGACGAACTGATCCCCGCCATACGCAAGGCGGTGGCAGAGCGCAAGACGGTCTCTATGGCATACGTGGGCAATGTGGTCGATTTGTGGGAACGCCTCGCCGACGAGGACATCCAGGTAGATCTTGGCAGCGACCAGACCTCGCTGCACAACCCCTGGTCGGGCGGCTACTACCCCGTGGGACTGAGCCTCGACGAATCGAAACAGATGATGGCTGAGAAGCCGGAAGACTTCAAGGAATGTGTCAGGGCGTCATTGCGCCGCCAGGTGGCAGCCATCAACCGACTGACAGACAAGGGCATGTATTTCTTCGACTATGGCAACGCCTTCTTGTTGGAGTCAAGCAGGGCTGGCGCCGATGTCATGCTGCCCAACGGACAGTTCCGCTACCCCTCATACGTCCAGGACATCATGGGTCCGCTCTTCTTCGACTATGGCTTCGGGCCTTTCCGCTGGGTATGCACCTCATGCGACCCTGCCGACCTCGCACTGACAGACCAACTTGCCACCGAAGCCTTGGAAGCTCTGCGGCAAGATGCCACCGACGACATCAAAGGACAACTGGACGACAACATCCACTGGATTCGCGAGGCAGGGCGCAACCACCTCGTGGTGGGTTCGCAAGCGCGCATACTTTATGCCGATGCTCAAGGCCGCACAGCCATCGCCCTCGCCTTCAACCGCGCCATCCGTGATGGCAGGCTGACAGCCCCCGTGGTGCTCGGCCGCGACCACCACGACGTGTCGGGAACGGACTCTCCCTTCCGCGAGACGAGCAACATCTACGACGGTTCGCAATTCTGTGCCGACATGGCAGTGCAGAATGTCATCGGCGACGCTTTCAGGGGTGCCACCTGGGTGTCATTGCACAATGGCGGCGGCGTGGGCTGGGGCGAAGTCATCAATGGCGGCTTCGGCATGGTGATCGACGGCAGCGACGAGAGCGAGCGCCACATCAAGGAGATGCTCTTCTGGGATGTGAACAACGGCATTGCCCGCCGCAGTTGGGCACGCAACGCCGGAAGCATCGACGCCATACGCCGCGAAATGGAGCGCACCCCATCCCTGATCGTCACCCTACCACACTTGGTAAACGAAGACATCCTAAAAATCTAAATAGTCCTAATGACCTTAAAGACCTTAAAAGACCTTTTATCGCATGATTCACAAGATAAGTGCTGAGCACCTCAGCCAAGACCTTATAGATGAGATAATAACAAAAGACTACAAACTGGAGCTTAGCGATGATGCCAGGGCGCGCATTCTGCGCTGCCGCGAATACCTCGACCACAAGATTGCCACCACCGACAAGCCCATCTATGGCGTCACCACCGGATTTGGCTCGCTTTGCGACATCAGCATCAATGCCAGTCAGATGGCGGAACTGCAAGTCAACCTCATCATGTCGCACGCCTGCGGCATAGGCGACCGCGTTGCCAACGAGGTGGTGAAAATCATGCTCCTGCTGAAGGTGCAGTCGCTCAGCTACGGCCATTCCGGTTGCAAGCTCGACACCGTGGAGCGGCTGATAGACTTTTTCAACAACGACATCTACCCCATCGTCTATGAACAAGGTTCGGTGGGTGCCTCCGGCGACCTCGTGCCCTTGGCTCACCTGTGCCTCCCCATGTTGGGGCTGGGCGAAGTGGAATATCAGGGGAAGCGCATGACTGGCGCAGAACTGCTCCAGCAGTTTGGCTGGCAGCCCATACGGTTGGGACCGAAAGAGGGCCTCGCCTTGCTCAATGGCACACAGAACATGAGCGCGCATGCGGTGTGGTCGCTCATCAAGGCAAAGCGCATCGTCAGATGGGCGGACACCATCGCTGCCATGTCGCTCGACGCCTTCGACGGGCGAATAGAGCCTTTCAACATCGCCGTTCACTGGGTGAGGGCGCACCGAGGACAGATAGCCACCGCCGTGAGAATGAACGAACTGCTGCGCGACAGCGAAATGATAGCACAGCCAAAGACGAATGTGCAAGACCCCTACTCCTTCCGCTGCATACCACAGGTGCATGGCGCCGTGAAAGACACGCTTTCGTACGTGAAATCTGTGATTTACATCGAAATCAACGCCGCCACCGACAACCCCACCATCTGTCCCGACGAAGACCTCATCATCTCTGCAGGCAACTTCCACGGAGAGCCAATAGCCCTGCCCATGGACTTCCTATGCATAGCCATGAGCGAATTGGGCAACATCTCCGAGCGACGCACATACAAACTGGTGTCGGGCAAGCGCGGCCTGCCCAGCTTCCTTGTGGCTGAACCAGGACTGAACAGCGGTTTCATGATAGCCCAATACACTGCTGCCTCGATAGTCAGCCAGAGCAAGATGCTCTGCATGCCAGCCTCTGCCGACAGCATCCCCACCTCGCAAGGCCAGGAAGACCACGTGAGCATGGGTGCCAACGCCGGCACAAAACTGCTGCGCATCACCGACAACACCGAACGGGTGCTTGCCATCGAACTGTTCACCGCAGCGCAAGCCCTTGACTTCCGCCGACCGCTGCACTCCTCGCCACTGATAGAGAAGATTCATGAAGACTACCGCAAGGTGGTGCCTTTCATCGACCACGACGTGGTGATGTACCCACACATCGCCAAGACGGTGGATTTCATGCAAAAATACGACATAGAATGACTTCGCTGCTCATAAACATCGGACTGCTCGCCGGCATCCATCCCAAGGAGCAACTGCGGTTGCAAGGCAGTGAGATGTGCCACATCGGCACCATGGGCAATGCTTGGCTGCATTTCAAGGACGGCATCATCACCGCCTTTGGCACTATGGAGTCGCTCGACCATGAAGCGCCACCCGCGGACAACGTCATCGATGCTTGTGGCGGCATGGTGCTGCCCTGCTGGTGCGACCCACACACGCACATAGTGTGTGCCGGCAGCCGTGAGGGCGAGTTTGTGGACAAGATTCGCGGACTCTCCTACGCAGAAATCGCACGGCGTGGCGGAGGCATCCTCAACTCTGCCGACCGACTGCATGAGATGACTGAGGACGAACTGTTTGAGCAGAGTCTGCAGCGCCTGCAGCGCATGGTGGACAACGGCACCGGATGCGTGGAAATAAAGAGCGGATATGGCCTGAACACTGAGGATGAACTAAAAATGCTGCGAGTGGTGAGACGCCTTCGCGAACATACCAAGGCTGCCATCGTGAGCACCTTCCTCGGCGCACATGCTGTGGGAAGGGAATATGCGGGCAGGCAGGGCGAGTACGTGAACCTTGTGATTGAAGAGATGATTCCTGCGGTGGCGTCCGAACACTTGGCGGACTACATCGACGTGTTCTGCGACAAGGGTTTCTTCACTCCTGAGGAGACGGCACGGATACTCAAGGCTGGCATAGCGCATGGCATTCGCCCCAAGATACATGCCTCGGAACTCGCATCCATCGGTGGTGTGGAAGTGGCAGTGGCTCACAACGCGCTCTCCGTGGACCATCTGGAGAGCGCCACCGATGCCGACCTACAACTGCTGCATGGCAGCGACACCATGCCGACACTGCTGCCGGGCACGTCGTTCTTCCTCAACATGCCGTACGCACGTGGGAGGAAGATGATAGACGAAGGTCTTGGGATAGCGTTGGCTTCCGACAGCAATCCTGGCAGCACGCCATCAGGCGACATGAAATTCGTCGTCTCATTGGCATGCATAAAGATGCGCCTGCTGCCGGCGGAAGCCATCAACGCAGCCACGCTGAATGCCGCCTACGCCATGGGACTGAGCGACAAATACGGTTCTATAGCAGTGGGCAAGAGAGCGGCTCTGCAAGTGACGGAGCCACTACCGTCATTGGACTATATACCCTATGCCTACACCCACCATGTGGTGAAGCAGGTGATATTATAAAGTCCCTGAAGACCGTATCTATTCAGCGAATATTTTCAAGGAGTGCCCTATCGGGCAGAAATCTTACAAATCAATTCAAATCTGTCAAATCTTTATATTTTTTCACCATATCAATTTGTTTGATTTGTAAAGATTTGAAAGATTTCTCGCCGTAGGCGACTCTTTTTTGATTTTCTAAACCTTTTAGCCATGGGGTGCTTAGTAGTTGCTAAGATTCGCTGAACAGTTACTGAAGACCTTAAAGTCCCGAAAGAACTTAAAGACCCTAAAGAAAAAATCATTCCGCCAGTCGGAGGCCAATGTCGAAGTTCCACATCCTGCTGGAACTTCCCCTTCTGTCCGACACTCGCAGATGCTTGGCAAAATCCAGGCATCCACCGCCACGGCGCACCTTTTGTTTATGGTCTGCCGTAAATCTCGGGTTGGTTTGCGGCATGTCACTATATCTCACCCATGAGTCAAAGCACCATTCATCCACGTTGCCACTCATGTCGTAAAGCCCCAACTCATTAGGAAACTTTCCCTTCACTTCATGTGTCACATTGCCGCTGTTGTTGCAATACCAAGCCACGGAATCAAAATCATCGCTGCCGGCATATTTGGTGGGCTTCCCCTTGTTGCCTCCCCTTGCGGCAAATTCCCATTCCGCCTCTGTTGGCAGTCGGAAATTTCTGCCTGTCAGGAAATTGAGCCTGTAGATAAAATACTCACAGTCAACATATCTGATACTCTCCACTGGTAATTGCGGCCCATGGTAACGAGAGGGATTCTTGCCCATGACAGCCACCCACAATTCCTGTGTCACTTCTGTCTCACCGATGGAGAAATCACTAAGTGTCACCGTATGAACAGGTTGTTCTTCCATCTCTGCATCGGTGCCTTGTTCTTCTGTGCCTCCCATGACAAAGGAACCGCCCTTCACGCCAACCATGTTGAACGACACCCCATTCACAGTTATGGTTTCCGCTTCTCCATCCACAATGCTCTTTTTCTTGGGAGCCGTACGTCTGTATGCTGATGTCGGTACCATGCCCATTGTCATGTTGCTTACGTTATCTTTCACGGCATCCGGCTCTTCTGCTACCTCTGGCAGAGGCAGGTCTTCGAGCTCTGAAAGCGAGTCAATTTCAATGGGTTTGGTTGGCTTTGGAGGTGGTGCGAACACCCTCACCGTCGTCCCCGTGGCTGGCTGAGCGTATGTATTGACAAAAGAAAGTTGCAACACGCAAACCAGTGCTGACAAGAAGAGCAAACTACGGCTATTGTGCGACAGAAGATTTATCTTGACTATTTTTTTCATGAGCATTTCCAATGCTTTATCATCATAAGAGCTTGTAAATCAATGCGTTTACAGAGCCATCCCGAATACCACTATTTAGGGTGGACAGCCCATAACATCAAACAAGTTGCAAAAGTAGCAATATTTTTGCAAACAGGCAACATCAAGCACCAAAAATTGGAATGCCATAAAGACCTTGAAGTCTTTAAAAGAAAAAAGCTGCTGCCTCGCAACTGAGGCAGCAGCATGATTATTGTTGTGAAACGATTTTATTTCACTACGAACTTCTTGCCATCTCTTACATAGACACCTCTTGTCAGGTTTTCAGCCTTCACGCCTTGCAGGTTGTATGCAGGAGCGTTTTCAGTCTGAGCCTTCACGTCAGCGATGCCTGTCACGCTCTCTACAGCAGCGAAAGAGACAAGCTCGAACGCAGGGTTGGTGAAGAGAATCTGTGAGATAGAGGCATTGTCATTGCAGTTGCCGTTTACGGAGAGGCTGATAAGAGCATCCTCGGTGTTGATCTTCTTGCCATCTGCTGAGTAAGCCACGAGGCGGTAAGTGCCATTACCAAGGTCGTTGGTCTTTACTGTGATGCCGTTGGCTGCCTGTGCATCCACCAAAGTGCAGCTGTTTGGCAGCTGGATAGTCATCTGGCATCCAGTATAAGCCTCAGAAGCCTTGAGGTTGATGTTGTAGCCATCGGCAGTAGAAGTCATGACAAGCCTGTCTTGAGTCGTGCGTGCAGATGCAGGAGCAGCCTGGGTGCCATCCAAGATGATCTTCACGATCTCATTGATGTCGTTGATGCCGATTTCTGAGTCACCATCCAGGTTGGCTTCTGTTGGATAGAACACCTCTGGAGTGTTGCCGAGGACGTAAGCCACCACAGCCATCACGTCGTTGATGCCAACTTCGCCATCATGGTCAACATCACCTGGCAGCCATCCACCAGAGATGGTGATGTCAAACTCGTTGGAGAGGTCAGACTCTTGCTCACCATAGAGCACGCTCACAAAGTATGCGTGTTCGCCATCAGCCACACCTTCATCTACATATTCTGTATCTTCAACGGTAGCGATGAGTTCGCCATCACGATATACGTTGTATCCATTTGCCACCAATTCAGTTGCACCCACTGGAGTATATGTCACGTCGTCCACGTTGAGGCGGAACATGTCAGTGCAGTTGAAGTGACGGATGGCGATATAGCCTTCTACACCATCAAAATCACTTAGGTCAACAGTGTACTTGGTCATTTCACCGGTAGCTACGAACTCTTCAGAAACCTTAGTGTAACTTTGTGTGTTGAGGCTGTCACCAGTGGTAACAAACACTGCGAAATGCTCTTCTGCCCAACTTGCGTCTTGTCCGCAAGCATAGAATGAGAATTTTCCAGTGAGCAATGCCCTTGGAGTAACGAGCCAGTTGTCTGGTGTGAGCGCTCCAACATTGTTGACATAGCTGGCTGATGACCAAGCATTAGTTCCACTTTGTGACTTGAGACTAGTTACAAAATCCCATCCGTATCCGTCATTGTCGGCATCTATGGTACTGAAGCCATCTTCACCATCCTCGAAGTCAGCAGTCACTGTAGCCAGTCCTGCTTCTGGAGCAGACCAAGTGAGGGATACATTGCCATCCTCTTCAACTCCACTGAGGTCGGTGACTGTTGGCAGATCATTTACCAATACTGCAATTTCTGCCTCATCTGCGTTGTTCTCTACATCTGTATCGTTTTCATATACCACTTCAGCCTTGATGGTTACACCTTCCTTATCGAACAATGTCACAGGATACTCTACACTGTATATTGAATATCCAGTCAGTGCTTCCATTGCCTCTGTTTCTGTAATGGTCTCATACAATTCACCATTCACATAGAATTTGACGCTGTAAGAACCAGCTTCCACATCTTGACCGCCTACGTTTTCTACAAGCGCAAAGGCTTGGATTGTAGAGCCAGTTTCTGCTTTTTCAGGTGCATACACCTTGACTGACAAGTCATCCACACCTGCCATGTCCTTGATTTGAATATTGTCCAAGTATGCTGAGCCACCATAATCATTGCTAGCACCTATGAACGAAACGATGACGTATTCCTCATTGGCGAATTCGCTCAAGTCAACAACACCCTCATACCATGTGCCTTCCTGGAAACCTTCATCATCTGTTGAAGCACTAAAGACAAAGTTGTAGCCAGTACCATCTTGCAACTCTATTGCAACATAGAGATCTGCATAACCTCCAAAGTATCCTGTCTGTAATGCGTAATTGAACTTCAGCACTGGTTTTTCAGCTCCAGCAAGCGTTATTTTATTAGTATTCAATGCTGCAGCATAATCTTGTCCCAAAGAGGCAGCTTGGTATAAGAAGCAACCACCCTCATCATCTGCACTGTCATCAGTCAAGCCCCAATTGCTACTGCCTGCTATACTTGATATCCACCAATCATGATTAATTTTAATATCTTCTCCTTCTGTAGTTGTTGACTCGAAGAATGGCAGTTCCTCAGGTGCGCCTATGACGATTGATCCTGCATTGTAGTCACCTTCGATGTCACTGACCACAGGAGCCACAACGGCATAGAAGAGATCGAAATCGCCAGTGTTCCAATTCGGGCAATCTATGGTGGCAAGTGTATCAGTTACCGTTGTAAGAAGATCGCCGAGTGCTAGTGAATTACCATCTACATAAGCTGAATACACATTGTATTTCAATGTGGAGAGGTCGAGGGGCAGACCATGGACACCTGTCTCCTCTGTATAAGGTGCCCATGAGAAAGTTACAGAACCATCCTTGTTGTCCACACCTTCAATATTCACCACGTAGGAAGGTGCGTCTTTGCCTATGTATGAAGAGGCAGAGGCGGCAGGGCCTGCACCACCAGCAGCGTACGGAATCACATCGAATTTGTAAGTGCCATTTTCAGGTACTGTCACTGTCACGCTCTGGGATGAACCAGGAACAGGGTTATAGATAGTCTCTGCAAGTACGCTGTCGCAAAGAATTTCAATCTTGGGGAGCGACTCAAGAGGGATGTCACCAAGAGTGGTGGTAGGAGCGGTGAATGAAACAACGGCAGTCAGTGCACCATCAGCAGCAGGAGTCACTTGCAGGTCGGAAACAGCAGTTGGAACAAGGCCAATGAATACAGTGGCAGAGACTGCAGAACCGGCACCTTCTGCATTGTAAGGAATCACATCGAATTTGTAAGAGCCACTTTCTGGCACTGTCACTGTCACGCTCTGTGATGAACCTGGAATTGGGTTCTCGATAGTCTCGGCAACTGTGCCGTTGTAAAGAATTTCAATCTTGGTGAGCGACTCAAGAGCGGCGCCACCAACAGTGGTGGTAGGAGCGGTGAATGCAACAACGGCATTGAGGGCTCCATTGGCAGCAGGAGCTACTTGGAGGTCGGAAACAGGAGAAGGAATCTCTGTGTTGGCAGGAGGTGTAAGGCTCCAACTATGAATTCTAAGCTGATACATGTCTGCATCAGAGATGCTGTGGAATGCAATATGGTATACACCATCAGCAGCGGGCACTACTTTACCAGTAATAGGTTGTGCATCTTCTGCTGATACGGTTTTTGTGATGTCGGTAGCCTCAAGAATATAGTTGGTATAGGTTGTTGGGTCTTCACCTGTTCCGAAGAGGATTTCCACTCTTTCGGGGTAAGCTGCTAAAGCGCAATATATCGCAGCCTCGAAGTCGTATTGTTTTCCACCTTCAAGTTGTAAAGCTGGAGAAACGAGCCAGTCGTCAGCTCCGTTTGCTGTATTATATTGACAATACGCATAAGTTGACCCCAAAACCCATGTTTTTGTATCTTGGTTGGCATCGATTATTGAATACATTGAGTTGTAAGTGCCATCCCAAGTCTCTGTGAATGGAGGAACGAGGACGTCACCATCTGCCTTAGCAATGCGGAAGGGTCTTCCAAAAGGAGCCATCGGGTTCATCCTCTTTGCGGCCTTCAGCAAATTCGAGTACTTTGATGGCTTCACGGCATTCTGTGCAATGGCCTTGCTGCTCATCTTCCCGTTGTCAGCACTTTTTTTGAAGATGCCGCGCTGGAAAGTACTTTCTACTTGTTTAACGTCCCCAGTCTTTTTCTCATGTAACTTCTGAGCTGAGACAGGAGCGGAGAGCATGAGCAACAATGCCAACATGCCCATCGTGATAGTAGATAAACTTCTTCTCATATCAAAACTGTTTTAAAGTGAATAATGAATAATATATGTATAAAAATATAGTCTCCCTATCAAAACCTAAATAACTCCTTCATTATGTTCATGCTTTCAAGCCTCTTTCAAAAGTATTCAAGACTTTTCCAAGACTTTTGTCTATAGTTCAAGGCTCGCAAAAATCAAAAACATTCGCAAAATTATACATTCTTTTTGAAATTCGCAAATAAAAACCAAAAAATATGAATAAATTGTAAGTTTTTCCACATCTCCCACCTCCTCTTCATAAGGAGAGCCCTTCCTTCTTCTTCTCCTTCTTCTTCTCCATCTTCTTCTCCGCAGGCCTCCCTCCATCTTCTTCTCCATCTCCTTCTCCATCTCCTCCATCTTCTCCATCTCCTTCTTCTTCTCCGTATGCTGAGGCTCCGCCTCAGCTATCTACAGCTATTCTCCACCCTCTCCCACTCCCTTCCCCCTTGGCTCCATGGTTTTTATCACCCACAAAAGCGCCCTTTATACTCCAGCCAAAGTCTATGCAACACAAACACACCTTAATATTATAATAAAATCCCTACTTTTGCACCCAAAAGCAAACTAAACAAAAAAAAGACAACATGAAAAGACAATGGCTATGCAGCGTGATGCTGCTATTCTGTGCCGCCCTCAGCACCACTCTCAGCGCGCAAAGTGTGAAGCCCCTGCCCACCCTCCACACCGAGGGCCGATGGTTGGTGGACACCCATGGCAACCACGTGGTGCTGCATGGAGTGATGGACACCCCCAACACATGGTTCAATGGCGGACGATGGGGCTGGGAGACAAGCGACAACACCGTCTCGAAATGCCTCAACTACTTCGAGAAACTATACACAGGACTGGAGAAGGCGCATTGCGATGTGTTCCGACTGCACATGGACCCCTGCTGGACCAACGACCCCTCCAAGCCAAGGGTGGGAGACGCCGGCGAGCACAATATCTCGCAATATAGTTCTACACGACTGAGGAAATATCTACGCACACTCTACTTCCCTCTTGCCAAGAAAGCCATGAACCACGGCATGTACGTGGTGGTGCGCCCACCGGGTGTGTGCCCCGGCAACCTGCAAGTGGGCGACGAATACCAGGCATACCTCATGGACGTGTGGGACATCTTCTCACAAAACGACTCCATCAAGAAATACGCCGGGCAGATAAGCATAGAACTTGCCAACGAACCTGTGTCGCTGAGAGACAGGAATGGACAGGACACGTCAGCCGCACTACACGACTACTTCCAACCCATCGTTGACAAGATACGCCAAAACGGCTTCACTGGCATCATCTGGGCTCCTGGCACCGGATGGCAGGCAAACTACGTCAGTTATGCCACTCACCCCATCGAGGGCTACAACATCGGCTATGCCGTGCACGACTACACGGGATGGTTTGGATGCAGCGACAGCAGTTGCGACCCGCAACGATACATACAGCAGTTCCGCCAGCAGGTGCCGGTGGTGGACACCGCGCCCATCATCATCACCGAGGTAGATTGGAGTCCTGAGAAGCCCGGCGAGGGTCACTACAACGAACATGGCGAGTGGGTGCCAAGCAACTACGGCACATGGTCCACCGGCTCCACCTCGAAATGGGGCAAGGCATACAAGGCACTGCTCGACCACTACGGCAACATCTCGATGACGCTCTCGGGCACCGCCTGCCTGATAGACATCGACAAGCTGCTTGCCGACGGTTCGGTGGTTCCCGCTTTCGGTGGATATGAGGAGGCGTGCGGCAAGGCATGCATGGACTGGTATGAAGAATACAGCAAGGTGGACTGGGCGCATCCCGACTACCGCAACCGCCCGACAAGCGACATGGGCAACGGCAACTACCAGAACCCCGTGGTGCGTGCCGACTTCCCCGACCCCGACGTCATCCGCGTGGGCGACACCTTCTACATGGTGTCAACCACGATGCACCACTTCCCTGGTGCCACCATCCTGAAGTCGAAAGACCTCGTCAACTGGGATTATTGCGCACAACCTCTCAAACAGCTGTCAACAGCCGACAACTACAACCTCGCCAACAACGAGGACGCTTACGCCAGGGGCATGTGGGCTTGCTCGATGGCTTATCACGACGGGCGCTTCTACATCCTCATCAACGGCAATGATGCCGGCGGATGGCTGCTCACCGCCACCGACCCTGAGGGGAAATGGGAGAAGAAACAACTCTCACGCATATACTACGACCCGGGGATGCTCTTCGACAATGGCAAGGTTTATATAGCCTGCGGCAACACGAGAATCCAGGTGTGCGAGCTGGACGAGGACTTCAACTTCATCCGCGAACAGACAGTCATCAATGGCGGCGAAGGTCTCGAAGGATGCCATTTCTACAAGTTCGGCGAGTATTATTACATCTATGCCACTTACGGCGGATGGCCCTCAGGACAGGCTGTCTTCCGCTCGAAAAACGTCTTCGGGCCTTACGAGGAACGACTGCTGCTCTCAAAGACCATCAATGGCAAGCCCAACACCGTGCACCAAGGGGCATTGTTCGACACACCCACGGGAGAATGGTGGACCATATTGCAAGAGGACTTGGGCGCATTGGGGCGCATGCCCAACCTGCAACCTGTGACATGGAACGACAACTGGCCTTCCATCGGGGCAAATGGCGTGCCTTACTACCGCCACAAGAAACCCAACGTGGGTCCTGCGTACCCCGTCAACCTGCTGCCCACCAACGACCACTTCCGCTCCTACCCTCTCGGTATGCAGTGGCAGTGGAACCACAATCCTGACGATGGCTGCTGGACGCTCTTCGAACGCCCGGGATGGCTGCGGCTGAAAGCCTCCGACCCCACCAGTCGCCTCACGCAAGCCCGCAACATGCTCACACAGCGCATCTTCGCATACGACAACCAGGCTTCCACAGGTACCATACGCATGGATGTGAGTGGCATGGCAGAGGGCAACATGGCTGGCATCTGCATACTGCAAGATCCGTATGCCATGCTGGCTGTGGAGGTGAAGGATGGCAAGCGTCAATTAGTGTGGCGACAAGACACGCTGCGACGCCAGAACTCTTTCTCCCCTGCACAGGTGGTGAAGGCAATCGACATCGACAGCGTGATTTATCTTCGCGCAACAGTGAACTACAGCGACAGCAAGACGCAATTCTACTACTCGCTCGACAACGTCACCTACACCCCAATAGGCAACAAGACCACCTTGGGCTTCAACCTGACAGTCTTCGTGGGTGCTCGCTTCGGACTGTTCTGCTACACCAAGGGCGAGGAAAAGGGATATGCCGACTTCGACTGGTTCTCCACAGAGCCGACATTCGAGGAAAGCACCTTCTTCCCCGAGACCTTCGAGGGCTTCAACCCTGAAATGCTCACCGCCGAGAGCCTCACGCTGTCAAAAGAACAGATAGAGGTGATGATAGGCAACAACAGCCAACTGTCACTCACAGCCACCTATCGTGACGGACATCAGGAGAATGTGGCTGCACAGGCAAAATACAAGCCCGACATCGACGGCGTGGTGGAAATAAAGAACGGACAGGTGCGTGGCATCCGCGAGGGAACAGCCACGGTGGCAGTGACTTACACCGACCCGATGGGCAACGACTTCTCCACCTCGTTTGTGGTAAAGTCAACATTCTTCCCCTTAGGAGCGGAATACATCAACACCTCGCTCTTCGCCGAAGGAACATACAACGAAGCCACACACACCTTCAAGCCAGGACAATGGGGACAGATGGGATGGACCTACCCTAACGGCGCCGACATGTCGGAATACAAATACCTGGTGGTGAAGCTGCGCAAGACACAGAACTGCGACGCCCACCTCAACATCTTCCCGCAAAACAGCATCTGGGGCGACTGCTACAGCACCGCAGGATTCGGAAGCAAGAAGCTCATACCCATACCGTTGCAGACAGTCAAACTGACATCTGGCGACCACAAGGGACAGCCTCTCGACACGCACAACATACACATCGTGGCGTTCTGGGCAAATGGCAACGGCACCATAGAGGTGGAGGACATCTACCTCACCAACAACGACGACTACTCGCCCGGACAGACTTCGATAAGCGACATCACCACCATCGGCGACGGCATGGTGGATGTGTATTCCATCTCCGGACAGCTCATCAGCAGGAGCTCGCTCCACGACGCGCTCAACACCCTGCCCCGCGGCATCTACATCATCGGCGGCAAGAAGTATATCGTGAAATAAATGCGAAAAAATTTGGTGGAGTCAAGGAAATGTCTTATCTTTGCAGATTGAAATTACGACATTCGGGGTTGACTGGATTTGACAGCAAGCTGAGATGGTACGTAAGCACGCGGAGTGACGGCTGTAAACTCCATAATCCATTCGGTCAAAAAATTAATTGGCAACAATGAGTATGCTCTCGCTGCCTAATCGAAGTATAGTAGATTACTGGCTCAATCCCGTCACAAGGTGACAGGACGAGACGTCGCTCCAAGGGTGTTGTTCCGAATCTGAGGATCAAGCGGCGCAGGTAAATCGGGAATAGTCATGCCAAGCCTCGTTGTCATGATGAAATTTAGGGGATAAGGTCTCAGTTGGTGGTCCAGGTCTTGCTGAGGCACGAAAACCAAAGTCTGGAATAAGCGTGTAGAAAGCGTATGGTTTCCTTGTTTGGACGCGGGTTCGACTCCCGCCAGCTCCACAACCCATACCAACTATAAGCTGCTAATCCTCAATGGGTTGGCGGCTTTAATTATGCCCGTGTCCCCAAGATTTTGGATTTTTGGGGGACGCTGTGGGGACGCAAAACGCCATTTTCTGTCCTCCTTTCGGCAACAGGGTTCGCTTCTGACAATGGTTTTTTGAAAAATCTTGAAATTAAAAAATGTTAAAAGTCACTAAATAATGTGGTTGGCAAAGGCCTTGATGAAAAATCCTGAAAAATTGCGTGTTTTCCTCTATTTTCCGATGGTTGCCTGTTACGGTTTCGGACTGACGTACTAATTGCCGTTTTTTTACCTTTGTTGCTTGTTTTTGCCGCTATGGTGACCCTTCCTAACGAACAAGACACCTATGGATTTGACCTGCTTGGCTGCATCAAGACTGACTTTTTGCCGATGTTTGCTGATGCACGCCTGATTTTTCCGATATGGGAAATGGTTCCTTTCAACATAGTGCTTAACCCACAAAGTCAGCTTGTATGAAGTTCATTCAAACAGTTTCATGTCTTTTCTCCTTTCTTTTTTCGTTGATGGAGGTTTGATTGACCACCCGTAATCCCTCAAATTTTCTTTCAATACATAGTCCATGATGGCATTGCGCTTGTATTGCCTGGTGCCCGTAATGAACTTGCGTTGCTTCTCCTTCGCTTGAATCACCAGTATCACCTGTGCCCAGCTGTCCTTGCATTTCATAGCCTCCTTTCTTATCTCATTCATATAATAGAGAACTTCCTTGTCGGTAAGATACCGTTTGAGCAAAGCATGGACAACAACTTCCTGATATTCTTTCTGAAGGCCATAATATTCGTTGGCATGAAGCTTTTGGGCCGGTGTCTTTTTCTCCATTGGTTCAGGCTTATCCTCAAATGGACACAAGGGTTCGTCCCCGTTCCGCCATGGCAGTTGCTCTCCCTTCTTGGGATGTTCTCTGGTATAGACGTAAAAGACAATGGATGACACCTTTCCCCCACGTCCCTTCCTTTCGCCTGCTTGATAATCAAACCAAACATCCGAAGCTCCCCATTTATACATGGCCAGCAATTCCTTCTGAGCGGCATCCAGAACGAAGTGTCTGATGTTCTTGTAATTCCTATATCTTTCATGCTGCTCGGTCTTGTTTGTCCTTACATCTTTCACCTCTTCGAAATTGAAGAGATCCCTGAACTTGTCAATGTCCAACACGAACACCCTCTTCTTATAGGTCTTACCCTCAAACTGTTTCTGGCGGTCCATTCTTCTGTACTCACCACCGTACCGGCAGCACAGCTCATACATCTTCTGCGAATACTTCGAGCGCAGATTCATGGCAGTGCCTACGTCGAAGGACGTGAAGTCCTTGTTGAGGTTGACAAGATAAGGCATAATCTCCGGCGACATCCTGACCACATAAACGTTTTTCTCCTTATCATAATAGAAGGTGTCCACCCAGTGCGCCAAGCCCTCCATCTTTTTCCCTTGCTCATTGTAGCAACAGACGGGAAACGCCTTGTTCACCAACGATTTGAGAACCTCGTATGTTCGTGGAACATTCTTCTTGCCTCCGATGATTCCCAGGTCATGGTCGGTGAGGTGGAAATACAGTTCTTTCCATCTCTCGGGAACACCCAGTCCTTCCTCTACGAACTTGTGCTTGACTTCCTTGGTGAGGAAGTACATGGCACGTCGTTCGAGGAGGCTGCAAGCCATTGGCGATTGTATGACAACATTCGACCAACTGACCTTTTCATGATGAATGCCTATCATGCTCATCTTAAGCGGATAACAGTTCTTTTCCTTTTTCATAATAAATATATGAGCGGGTGAGTATAAATGATTTGCTGCCAGACTGACATCCTTGTTGATGCAAAAGCCATGACAATCATACCTCTCTATAAGTTGTCCGATAAAAACACCCATTCCAATTGTGGCGATGCAAAATTACATCTTTCCATATTGCCTGCAATGGATTGGTTCACCTCCCGAAAATAAGCCTGTAAAAATTTTTCCAACTTTACTTCAAACCTTCGTTTGAGCGCATTTTCTACCAAGTTCGGCGCATTTTCTACCAAGTTCCAGCGCATTTTCTACCAAGTTCAGCGCATTCCCTACCAAGTTCAGCCCCGATAGTTTCTCAAAACCCCGATGAACAAAGGGTTTTTGCCCACCTTTAAATAAAGCTTGAAAATACATTCAAAAAATAAAGCTTTATGGAAACCTCGAACCGAAGGGAAAAAGAAGATGCCGAGGTGTCGTCAGTTTGTCCAAATTCCCGCAGCCCTCCCATCTGAATGGGGCCGACGTGCCGCTCGCCGGAAAAAAAGTTGGTGAAGATGGTGATGAAGCTGGAGCTTCCGGTAGTTCACCTCATTCCCATGGGGCTATATCATAAATGATGACGGGTGTCAAATCGTGTAATTATGTATGCCCATGCGCTCGTTGATGACACTATATACTTTTCGTATATTTGTAATTTTAATGAAATATAAAAAACTATTTTTTGTATTTTTATAAATACTAAAAATTACATTTATGCTAATACTAAAAAATACATTTATACAAATTATAATTTTAGGATTTATCATCTTTCTATTTTTCTAAAAATTGTATTTTAATAATTTGATAATTTGATATTTATGTGTTTTACATAAGCATTATTTAACAATAATAATGTATTGAAAAATTACTATCGTCAGGATAAATGCTTACCTTAGCGGCCTGCATTGCAGGTGTGTCTTCTGGGATGTCTTCTGGCAAGGTGTGTAAGGCAAGATGGCTTGCCTCTCCTTTGCCATCACCAGCCGGTGGTGAAGTCAAGACGGTCATACGGTTCTCATCGTTGTATGCAAGGCAGAAATGGCCTTTCAGGTCACAGCATGTACGACTCAGAAAAATTGCTTAGCAAGTTGTACTTTTGTGGCCACAAATCCCCTCCGTGGATATGCCCCCCAAAAGTCGTCTTGCCTGCAACAGCAGGGAAACAATACTCGCAACTCGTATTATTATATTTAGGATAACATGGACAACAGGAATATTGTACGCAAGGTAAGGCTTACGCCGGAGGAGGATGCTTTGTTCAAGGAAAAGGCAGCCAACTATCCGACGATCAGTGGAATGATAAGGGATGCCGTCAGACAGTTCAGCGACATCGGCACTATACGTAGGATTGAAGCATTGACAGAGATGGCTGTGCTCTATCGAAAGTATCAGCAGGACTTGGCATGGCTTGGCGGCAACTTCAACCAGGCAATGAAGCGGGCCAATGAACTCGCCATCGGCGGCGAACTCACCCAGAGCTATTATGAGAATGTCATCGTGCCGCAGCTCACCCACCTCCTCGACTTCTTAGAGAAGGTAAAGGATGAGCAACACAAGATATTCACGAAACTGACACGGAGGGCAAAATGATAAAAAATGTTTTTGCAATTTACCATCTTTGTAAAAATGTATTTTTATAAAATGCTATTTTTATGAAATACCATTTTTATGAAATACCATTTTTATGAAATACCATTTTTATAAAATACCATTTTAGTGAAATGCTATTTGGGTAAAATACCATTTTATGATTTCACATCTTTATAAAATACTAAAATATACAAAATTATAAAATACAATTTTTGTGATTATGATAGCCACGATACTTCCATCCAGTGCCAACTTCCACGCCGTGGAATATAATGAACGAAAGGTCGCACAGGGCCGAGCCGATCTGTTGGAAATGACCAACTTCGGCTATATTGCCATAGGCGATGCCTACACGTGGGAAGACCTCACCTCGTTTCTCTTGGATTATTCCTCCAAGAACGGGCGCATCAAATACCCTCAGTTTCATCTGGCTATATCCTGTCGGGGCAACGAATACACCCAGGAAGAACTGGTCGAGATAGCCCATCAATACCTCCGTGAGATGGGCTACGGCGAACCCGGACAGCCCCTCTTGATATATGGCCACCACGACACCGACAACAACCACATCCATGTCATCACCAGCCGGATTGACCCGAACGGAAAGAAAATCGACCATAACTTTGAGAAGATGCGTTCTCAGGACGTTATCAACCGCATCATGGGCGTTGATGAATCCCAACAAGTAGGCGAAGCGATGTCCAAGGCATTCCAGTACCATTTCTCCACGGTACCACAGTTCACAGCCATCCTCGAAACCATGGGCTACGAGTGTTACACCGAAGATGACGAGATTGTTCTGAAGCGCAACGGCGAAGTGCAGGAGAAAGTGAAAATTCAACTTGTAGAGAGCAAAATCAGTCAAGAGAAGCTGGACAAGAAACGTATGGCCCAACTCAAAGCCATTTTGAAGAAGTATCGTGATATGTCTGCCAATCGTCGGGAACTGCAGGATGCCATGAAAGCGAAATTCGGTGTCAGTCTGGTGTTCCTTGGCTCCAAGGATTCTCCTTATGGCTACTTGATTGTTGACCACCATACGAAGGCCGTCTTTAAGGGTAGCGACGTGGTAAAGGTCAAGGAACTGCTACAATTTCAATCCAAGGAAGAGCGCTTCAAGCAGGTGGATGCCTTCATTGACCAGATGTTGGATGACAACATCAACCTAACCACCAAAAAACTCAACCGGCTTCTCCGCCGTCAGTTTGGTACCAAACTCTTGAATGGCAGTGTCCGTTATGGCGATTCCACCTATCAGTTGCCTGGGCACATTCTGACCACGCTGCGATCCAACGACCGTCGAGCCTGGCTCCAGTCCTTTTGTCCCACCAATGAGCAGGAGCGACACATCCTTTGTACTATAGGCAATTACAGCCATCCTGAGCGTATCACCATCCAGTCCACCCCGGGAACCAACGTCAGCAAGACGGTATCGCATTTGCGCTATATCTTCGACACAACTTCTGATGATGCCCTCGTGGACAAACTCCACGAGGACGGCTATTTCATCACCCTTGTCGATGACCAGTACTATTGCATCGACTTCGCCAACCGCACCATTATCAATATGAATGACCATGGCCTTGATGTGAAACGGCTTCAGTCCAAACAAGCACAGAAACGACAAGGCCAAAGGCAACAAATCTCCAGTCCTGGTGTCGGTCGCGTTATAGAGATGGTGGCCAAACAGCGTGGAGGGTCACACGACAGCAACCGTGAGTGGGAAGTTGGTGGGGAAAATGAATTGGACGATGGGAGAAGGATGAAAAGATGATGATTCTATCCTTCCCACCAAAGCAAGAACTTCAGGCCATAGGCTTCAGCCTTTTTTTCAAGCTCCTTATACCTCGTCATGCTACTGCTATAATATATTGAAGCACTCCCTTTGATGGCGATATAGCCATGGCTTATCAATTCTTTGATTGTATCAGTCCTCGGTTTACTTTTGCCTATCAATCGTAATGTGCTTGACTCAAGCCCCCATGATTTTTTGTGGCGTTCTCGATCGAGCATTCTTTTTGCGGCCAGACTATAAATCTTGCTTTTTTCTTTCTTGCCAAGTTCCAAGTTGTGCTGATGGCAGATACGGTAAACGGTACGTGTACTCACACCTGTCTCCTTCGCCATCTCCTTCGCCGTATATCTGCCATGCATTTCTTTGACTGTCTCGATGGTTTTGCCGCGTGATTGATATAGCGGTGACTTGTAAAGATGCATTTCCTTGGCCTTGCGGCGAACGGTGTTCAAACTTACCTTGAATCTTTCAGCAAGATCCTTATTGGACATGACGGGATATGACGTGATGAAATCTTCCAACATTTCATCCGTCCATACGATTGGTGGTCGTGCCATATCCTCACTGGTTTGGGAGATGACATCGATGACACACTAAAAGCCGCTTTATTTTTGGAATCCGTATTTTCATAATCCACTTCACCTTTGATTTCGATTTGATAAAATTTTCCAGATTTCATCGATAAAACAAGTGTTCCGACAGATTTTGTCAGAGTTGGTCATTTATCAGAACAGTTCATTTGTTGAGATTGCCATAACGGATACGTCTGTTTCCAAATTTGCTTGTCTTGAAATGTATTTCCTCAAACATTTTCTTGTCTATGACGTATTTCCTGCCAAACTTATGGATGGCGGCGTCGTACTTCCCACTCTTCAAATATGTGTATGCAGTCCTTACGCTACAATGGAGGAACTTCGCCAATCCTTCCATGCCAATGACATACATTCTCGGATTTTCATAAAATCTCTCTGCAAAATCACCATCAAGACCACTGGTGTCAGCAGGAAGCGCCATTGCCTTGCTGCATTTTGAGAATTCATCAGAGATGATATTTCTTAGTATTGGCGTGAACTCCTCAATGGTCATCTCACCAAGCGACATGTTCAACATGTCTTCAGTTCTACCTTCCATATTTTTACTATTATGGGAGATTGGTGCACCCTCTCCCGGTTTTCAACTTCCCAAACATCGCACACCAAATGCCACACGTTTTTTGCTTGCGTGCAAGCACCGATGTCGGCAATTTTTCGACATATCAAAGATGCCAATAAAGGCAATGCCGTTGATGCAAAATTAGGAAAAACAGGAAGGATATGAAAGATAAAAAAAGTTAAACGCTCTTTTTTAGATAAAAAATGGGGTTTTGAACACCTATTTGTCGGGTTTTGAACACTTTTGTCGGGTTTTGAACACTTCATGGCCTTAACCTCAACTGCCATTTTCCACTTTGCTCATCATTGGGAATGGTTCCTTTTCCTGTTGTCTTTTCCCTTTTTTTGCATTCTTTGTTGCATCATTTTTCCATGCAACCACCGATGGCTCTTGCCATATGACATTGTATTATGTCAGACACATTGATGCCGTTGTTGCAAAATTATGAAATGGAGAAAGGAAAAGGAGGTGTAAATAACGGAAAACCTTCTTTTTCAGCAAAAAGAAGAGTTTTGTCTTACATCTGTCGTATTTTGGTCGCTAAATGTCCTTGACTTCATTTTTGGATTTTTATGGCTTTTGGACATAAACGGTTTTGATTGATCATCTTGTTTTGAATGTCACATGCTATTGTCCCACCTTGGTCGGAGAGAAGGTAGATTGTTGAAATAGACAAGTTGAATGATATTGCTATTCCGCCTCTGCTTCCTTAATTTTCGCCAACAATTCTGCGCGTGTTGTCTCGTTGGTGCCATGTACGGAATAACGTACGATACCCTTTTTGTCAACAACGATGGTGAGAGGGAACCCCTTGGTGCCGATCCACGACATCATATCCTTTGCCTCCACGAGGTGCGTCCATGTGAAGTGATGCTTGTCTGTGATACGTTTGGCAGTCTCGGCATCATGGTAGGTGGCAGAGAAAAACAACACGTTAGGCAATTGTTCCTTCCACTCCGAGAGGATGGGCATTTCTGCACGGCACGGACCGCAGCCGGAATACCACAGGTTGAGCACCATGACACGGCCACGGACG
>ONAG01000100.1 GCA_900315745.1 uncultured Prevotellaceae bacterium | reverse complement strand
CTCAACACCACCACGGCGGGAAGAAACCTCGAGGTGTATAGCGACGTGGACGGCAACTTCGCCAACATGGGCTCGGGGCAGGCTCGCAGTATCGTCAACATGCACACCGCATCCAATATCGCAGAACTGAAAAGCGACGGGATACAGGTGGTGGAGACCAACACCGCGTTCAACTACTGGTATGTCAACAATGGACGAATCACCACCAGCGCACTCTTCAACGAGCAGTTGAGCCCAACCTACCAGGGAGACCCCTTCGTCAACTTCCACGAAATCACCAACAATGGTTTGCCGTGGAGCAACGGAAGGGCATACGCATACGACTATCAAATGCTCTTCGCCGAGGCCTCCGGGGACGGACTGACACACCGCCTCGCCGTGGGCAACGACAAGAACTATGAATATTACCTCTTTGCACAACTGTTGCAGAAAGCTGGTCTTGTGGCTGGTGGGACGATGCCCTCGATAGTAAGCGAAGGCACCCGCTACATCGTTTTTGTACCAACAAATGACGCCATCAAGGCAAATATCGCCAACATCCCCGGGTGTTCCTCTCTCAGCATTGCCGATGACTATACCATCAGCGGAACATTGTCGGCAACAAACAAGACCCTCTTGGCTAATTACTTGCGCAATTATTTCGTTTCATCATTGATGAATACCATTGCCAGTTATCCTTATCCTGGCTCTACATGCAATGGCACGTTCCACACCATGGGAACTCATGAAATGGTAATCAGCGAGAACAACGGCAGGCTGTTTGCTGGATTCAGCGACGGCACACAAGTGGGAGTGAGCCAAAAGTATTATTGCCTGCCATTTGCCTTCGCCGACGGATGCTTGCAATTCATCGACGATATCCTACAATAATATGAACGCCATGAAGAAGCAAATATACATCATCTTCATCATGCTGCTCTCAGCAGTGGGCATGATGGCACAGGAACAGGTTCTCACGGGAAAGGTGACGGAAAAACTCGACAATGGCACACAAGAGCCAATCATTGGTGCCAACGTGGTGCTCGTGAACAACCAGAACAGATACATCAAGGGCGCCGTGACCGACATCGATGGCAATTACATGATTCAGGTGCCATCTGATGTGAAAAACCTGAAGGTCAAGGCTACCTATATCGGAATGAAAGCCGTAACGGTGAACTATAACGGACAGACTGAAATAAATTTCGCAATGGAAAGCGAAGCCATGCTGCAAGAAGTCACTGTGACTGGCAACAGGGGCGGACGCGACGGCATGGGCATCTCCCGACTGGAACAGACGTCGGCAGTGCAAAAGGTGGATTTGGCATCTATTGTTGAGAATTCGCCTGTCACTTCTGTAGAGGAGGCACTGCAAGGTCAGGTGGCTGGTCTCGACATCAACCTCGGCGGTGACCCTGGAGCACGAAGCAGCATCCGCATTCGTGGTACCAGTTCGCTCAGCGCTTCCAACGAACCGCTCATCATCATCGACGGCGTGCCACAGGATGTGGACATTACCGATGACTTCAACTTCTCCACAGCCAACGAGGAAGACTTCGGAGCATTGCTCAACATCGCACCGGCAAACATCGAGAGCATAGAGGTGCTCAAGGATGCTTCCGCCACTGCCATCTATGGTACTAAGGGTGCCAATGGTGTGCTGCTCATCAACACCAAGCGCGGCACGATGGGAAAGACAAAGTTCTCGTTCTCATCCAAGTTCACCGCAAAGCGTGAACCGGAGAGCATCCCGCTTCTCAATGGGGCGCAATATGTGTCGCTCATGCAGGATGCCATCTGGAATGCTGCCAATGCAAAGGGTATCGGAAATGCAAGCAGCGAAATGAACATGCTTTTCAACAATCCGGAAATCAACTACGACCCAAGCTACAGATACTATGATGAGTATAATGTGGACACCGACTGGCTGGACGCAGTGAAGCAAGATGCCATCATCACCGACAACAACTTCTCGATGACCGGTGGTGGCGAAAAGGCTGTCTATAAGTTCAACCTCGGCTATTACGACGAGCAGGGTACGACAGTGGGCACTGGAGTGCAACGTCTCTCAACAGGCATGAAGATTACCTATAACTTCAGCGACCGCCTGCGCGTGCGTACCGACTTCTCGTTCTCCAACACCAACAAGGATGCCAACGCGCTGAGCAGTGTGCGTTCCATGGCACAGAAGAAGATGCCTAACTTGAGTCCGTATTGGATTGACGACCAGACCAAACTGCCCACGGATGTCTATTTCTCAAGGGATGAGGACTTCCAGGGGGCATACGACAGCAACTACAACCCTGTGGCAATGGTCAAGGAGGGATACAACAAGACCACGCAGCGCGATGAGAAGATGACCATCACTCTGCAATATGACTTCCCGTTCAACCTGCAATACCAGGGATGGGTGTCGCTCAACATGCGCACCACAAAGAACAAGCAGTTCCTGCCACAGGTGGCTACCGGCGTGCTTTGGACAAGCAGTTACGCCAACCGAAGCGTGGATGCCTCCACCGACGCCTTCTCCTTGCAGACAGAGAACAAGCTCATCTACAACAGCACATTTGCTGAAAAGCACAAGATCATTGCCACTGGACTGATCAAGACGTCGGACAGTGAGAGCTTCAGCTATTCCAGCAGCACTTACGGCAATGCTTCTGCCAACCTCAGCGACCCCATCGTGGGCAGTGTGGTGGCTTCGTCGGGTTCTGGCAATTCCGAGCGCCGCTCGGTGTCGCTCATCGGACAGGCTGTCTATTCCTACGACAACCGTTATGTGCTTCGCGGAACCATCAACCATGAGGGTAATTCCACAATGGGTAAGGAAAAGAGATGGGGCACATTCCCCGCTTTCGGTGCATCATGGAACATCGAGCAGGAGCATTTCTGGAGCGACAGCTTCAAGAAGTGGTTCAATGAAGGCAAGATACGTTTCGGATATGGATGGTCGGGCACATCGCCAAGTGGAGCTTCTATATACCTCGGCGCATACAAGAGCCTCGGACAATACATGAACATGGCCGCCATCACTCCCGACAGGATGCAGCTCGACAACCTGAAGTGGGAAAGCACGAGGGAAATGGACTTCGGTATCGACTTGAGGCTGTTCAACAAACTCACTTTCACCTTCGACTATTACGACAAGCTCACCGACGACATGTTGCTCAAGGATACCAAGTTGCCTACAACCACTGGCTATGGCTCTGTGAAGTACATCAACTCCGGAAAGATGAGCAACAAGGGTGTGGAAATCAGATTCGAGTATCAGATCTTCAGAAACAAGGACTGGACCATTTCTGCCAATGCCAACATAAGCCGTAATATAAACAAGGTGAAGGAACTGCCAAGCACATGGGTGATGGACAATTACTCGTTTGGCAACGGCAACTATGCCTTGCGCATCGTGGAGAATGCACCAGTAGGTTCGTTCTATGGATACAAATACCTCGGAGTATATCAGAATGTCGAGGAGACATACGCACGCGACGCACAGGGGCAGGTGATGTACGACTGGCAAGGAAATGTCATCACGATGAGGAATGGTACGGTGCAGACGTATCCTGGAGATGCCAAGTATGAAGACGTCAACCATGACGGCGTGATAAACGAGAACGACATCGTGTATCTCGGAAATGCCAACCCCAAGTTCTTCGGTGGTGGTGGATTCCAGATCAGATGGAAAGACCTCACGCTCACCACGTTCTTCTATGGACGCTACGGACAGAAGGTCATCAATGGAGCGCGCATCTCGCTTGAGAACATGTATGGGAAGAACAACCAAAGTACTGCCGTGCTGCACCGCTGGCGTGCCGAAGGCGACCAGACTGACATTCCCCGTGCTCTCTATGGAATGGGATACAACTACTTGGGTAGTGACAGATTCGTGGAGGATGCTTCCTTCATCCGTCTGAAGACTCTCTCGCTAAGCTACAATTTCCCGAAGAAATGGCTTAAGAAATGGGGAATATCGAAACTCAACGTCTTCGCCACTGGCTACGACCTCTTCACCTGGACCAAGTACAAGGGACAGGACCCGGAGGTTTCCATGCCATCTGCCACCAGTCTGGTGAGGGACAATGCCACCACACCGGTGTCAAGACGTTTCGCTGTCGGTTTAAATCTTGACTTTTAATCCCGAAGACAATGAAGAAAACATTATTATATATTCTCGTCATGGCAGCCACGCTTTCCACCACGTCGTGCAACGACTGGCTCGACGTGCTGCCCAACAACGAGCAAGTGACCGACGACTATTGGAAGTCGAAGGAGGATGTGGAGGCTGTCATTGCCTCAGGATACTACTATATGCGACAGTGCGTGCCGACATTCATCAAATGGGGTGAGTTGCGTGGCGGTTCTATCTACACCATCAACACCGGCGATGCCAAGTTGCAGGACTTCAACATGACTTCCAGCCATTCGCTCTGCGACTGGTCGAATGTCTATAAAGTCATCGGCATGGCAAACTCCGTCATATTGTATGCACCGGGGGTGAGCGACGACACTTACTATGATGCCATCCGCAATTCACACCTTGCAGAGGCTTATTTCCAAAGGGCTTTCTGCTATCTGCTTTTAGCAAAGAACTTCAAGGAGGTGCCATTGGGACTGCAAGCCTATGTCAACGACAAGGCGAGCTTCGACCTGGCAAAATCCTCCGAGGCTGAAATCATCGCACAGGTGAAGGAAGACGTGAAGACGGCTCTGGCTACCGGGGCTGCCAAGGGAACATACGAGGAAGAATGGGCTACCAAGGGAAGGGCAACCAAATGGGCGTTGTATGCGCTCATGGCAGACGCTTGCCTCTGGAGCGAGGACTACGACCAATGCATAGAGTATTGCAACATGATTCTCAATGCCAATGATGCCTTCCGACCGGTGTTCATGACCAATACCAACGATTGGTACACCATGTTCTATCCAGGCAACAGCAACGAGTCCATCTTTGAACTCAACTGGGACTACTCGCAGACGCAGACCAACAATTTCAACAGCTTGTTCACATTGAATGCCACCTCGCCGCTGAGACCCACCATGAGGGCAACGGAAAAGATGAAGGAGGAAACACAGGCTCTCAAGGACAGGGGACTGACCGAGGATGGCAGGATGGGACGCATGCTCATGGCAACTTATGTGCCTGACAACGGACAGGTGATTGGCTGGGCTTCGTCAAGCCAATATTATATCTGGAAGTATTATGGTACCGACGTGCCCGATATCACTGGTGGCGCACGTGCTCACCAAGATGCCAATTTCATAATTTATCGAGTGGCAGAGGTGATGCTGATGAAGGCGCTGGCTCTCACAATGAAAGGCTCCAGTTCCTGGGCTGAGGCGGTGTCGTTGATAAACAAGGTGCGCAACCGTGCAGGTCTCGGCAACTTCAAGGACATCGACTTGCAATCAGCGGATGCCGCGGCACAAATCTCGCAACTCGACGAACTCACGCTCATTGAGGAGATTCTCGACCAGAAGGAGATGGAGTTCATGGCTGAGGGCAAGAGATGGTATGATTTGCTGTGGTTGGGACGCATAGCCAACGGGAAATACAAGAAACAGTTCATCAGCAAGGTAATGGAAGGCAACCAGACCACCAACCTGCAGTGGATTCAGTCGGTGCTGCAAGATGAAAACGCATGGTACATGCCATTGCCGCAAGCCGACATAGAGCACAACAAACTGTTGGAGCAGAACCCATATTATTCATCATCCAAGTAAGGAAAGGAGGACAAGAATGAATTTTATAAAGCATTTTTATAATAGCCTATTGCCCATGATGGCGGCAGCATTGATGCTTGCCTCATGCGACAAGGATGTGTTCGACATAGATAATGACCCGGCTGAAGACCAGACCTTTGTCACCTCGTTGCTCAGCCCTATTTCCACCATGCTCGAACAAGAACAAAACGAGGGTTTTGCTGAATATGTCAAACTCCTGCGTTACTCCAACATGTACAACGCTCTCAACCAGTCGTCGGCGGGCGTCAGCTTCACCGCTTTCGTGCCTGACGACAATGCGTTGAAGGAGTTCTATCGCCGTCGTGGCGTAGATAGCTTGGAGCAGCTTTCAAGAGAGTATGCCAGGCAGTTCGTGCTCTACCACACGCTGAAGGACTCCATACAGCATGATGCTTTCGTGCAGAAAAAACAAGTGCAAAACCTCAATGGCGATGTCATCAGCGTCGTCATCGACACCCTTCATGCTGGTGCTGCCATATTGAATGGTGAGGGCATGGCTTCCACCGAGCAGGTCAGTGCCAGTAACGGCATTGTTTATGTGTTGCACACTGCCATGACACCTCTTGTCGAAACTGTTTACGACAGGGTGGGGCAGGGCGCTTCTTCCATCATGGGTGAGGCTCTGCGTGCCACAGGATGGGCGGACAAGCTCAGCGTGGTGATGGACACCACAATCAATGCCGACCGCCAGAAGGTGGTGACGCATTATTACTATACGCTGCTCAACGTCTCCGACGCCACTTTTGCAAAGGATGGCATAGGTTCTTTCGACCAGCTGAAGGCAAAACTGAAAAGTGAGGACAACGACGGACTGAGCGAGGATTCGCTGCTTCGCAAATATGTGGGGTATCACATCCTGACAAACCAATACACTACCGCCGAACTGGGTGCCATGGTGGGCTCGGATGCCACACGCATCTGGAGCTCGTCTGCCACCAACCAGGTGTTCACCGTGACTTACGACAGCTTGGCTGCCAACGAGGCGGACAAATATGTTATAAACGCCATGGGAGTGAAGGCGAAGTTCGTGCCGGCGGCATCCAACGTGCTGTGCAAGAATGGATACATCCACGAACTGGATGGTTGGATGCCTGTATGGGAACCAGAACAGACAACGGTGCTTTGGGACTTGGCAGACTACACAGAAATCAAGAACTTGGTGGATGCCGAGTTCTACCAACCTGCAGAACCCACCGCTTCCGAACAGCGATTCAGGGTGGCTACGGCTCCTTGTTTCGAGTATGAGATGGGCGAGGCAGGGTCGAAGAACCGCAGCTATAGCGACATCGACTATGTGACTTGCCGAAACAACCTCAAGGATGCAAACAACCACGACAGAATAGTGTTCAACTTGGGGTATATGGGCAAGGTGAGCATGAGGACGCCAACCATCGTGAGAGGAAAGTACAGGGTGGAGCTTACCATTGTCTATATGACTGGCAACAACTTCATGAGGCAACTTTCTGATGGTAATGGAGGCATGCTCAAGATGTCGTTCGATGACAACGAGGACTACACCATATTCACCGCACCATACACCAAGGTGCCAAGTCCGCTGCCTGGTGTTTACACCAGTACGATATATGACGAAGTGGAATTCCCTGAAACGGCTGCCCACAAGTTCAGCTTCGTGGTGCTCGACCCATCGGCAAGCACCAACAGCAACTTCAGCTTGCAGTTCGACTACATTAAGTTCATTCCCATTGAATAACCCCAAGAACGAGACAAATGAAGACCATAATCAAATCTTTCGTCATGCTGCTGGCTTTGTTCTCAGTAGCTTCCTGCTCGGAACTAAAGGATGACGAACACTACGACAATTCCAATACCGTCATTGCCAACAATGAGTTGAAAATCGTTGGCATGACATCGGAAGAGTACCTCGCAAGCAGGGGTGACTTCTCGAACATGAACGAACTTTTCCGCAATCAGGGCATCTATGATGAATTGCACAAGAAGGGACAGCTGAGCACCATGCTTGTTGTCACCAACGACAAGTTCCGCCAACCTGAAGACAAGAAGGATTTTGTCACACGTTCGCATGTGAGCGACATATCCATCTCGCCTGCCAACCTTGAGGATGGCACCCGACTGATGATGTGGCATGGCAAGTACGTCAATGTGAGCATCGACGAGGCAGGGCGTGCAGGCAACATCGTAGATCACATCTATTTCAACAATGGAGCCGTGAAGGAGGTGGTGAAGACCACTACTGGATATGTCTATGTCATTTCGGAAATGATAGAGACACCAACCTCGCTCTACGACTTCATAACCGACCTCGGGGATGAGTATTCCATCTTCCGCGAGATGGTGCTGGCTTCGGGTGGAAAGGAGTTCGACCGCGCCAACAGCAAGGCAATAGGTGTCAACGACCAGGGCAACACGGTATATGACTCCGTGTTCATCTATCGAAACACGTTCTTCGAGGCTGTGAACTTCGACATGAATTCAGAATCTCTCACCGCTACGCTGCTGCTGCCTTCCAACGATGTCATACAGCGGGCTCTTGACGATGCTCACCAGCGACTGGCTGCATGGGACATGGAGCGCAGCGACAGCATCATGAAAGACTGGATACTGAAGGCTGCTTTCCACGCAAAGCGCTATACGGCAGCCGACTTGCAAACCACTGAGGTGAATGACCTCAAGAGCATCTTCAGCACACAATGGAGGACAAACATTCAGCAGGTGGAGACCACAGAACCAATTGAACTGTCAAACGGCATCGTCTATAAGGTTAAGAATCTGCACTTGCCAAACAACCTCTTGATGTACAGGCTGAAGGACTATTTCTACTATTACGAGAACTGTACCGATGAGCAGAAGGCTGCATACTACAAGGCGGTGAACCTGAACTACAAGCTTTGTGACACCGAGGTGACTGCTTGGTCGCCACTGCCAGGTGTGTGGCCATATCATGAGAACCGCATCATACGTTTCGACAAGCCTTCCGACATTGCCGACACCGACGGGTTCCAGTTGGACTTCACTCCTCTCAAGCTCAGCGACGACGGGACGGTGAGACCATGGCTCTTCCCGCCGGGATCATATCGCTTCGCTATGGGCTCCGTACAAAACCAAGGACTCGATGTCATGGTGATTGTGTTGGCTGACGGACAGGAGATTGCACGCACCAGGACAATCACATGGGGCTCCACGACAGAGTTCCACTACGACCGTGGCACCACTCTCTCAAACACACACCCGGAAGGCTATGATGCCACTTACGTCAGGGAAGTGGGAGGCAACAGCAAGGCTGCCAACTATGACACTGATGGTGGACAGATGCTCGACGAATTGGTGATACCCGACATCCATGGCAATGGCTCTCCAGTGCAAATCACCATGCGCATCAGCTGTGGCAGTTGGAATGGAAAGAGCAACGTGAAATTCCATCACTGGTGCTTGAGACCGACGGTAAACAATTATTAATCCTTTGAACATCAAGATAATATGAGCAACAACATAAAAACAGTGATTTGCTGCCTCGCACTTCCGCTGATGACCTCTGTAGGGGCTTATGCACAGCAGTTGAGTGGTCGTGTGCTTACTTCGGCAAGCCAACCTGTAGTGGACGCCGTCATTACAAGTCCCGGATGTACTGCTGTGCGCACCAATGGAGATGGCAGCTTCACCATCGAGGGTGTGAAGAAAGGCAATGCGCTTTCCGTATGGCATGACGGCTTCTATCAAAGGTTGGTATATGTCAACGACGTGCAGGCTTCCGACTTGCGCATCTACATGGTGGAGGAGAGCAGCACCAGATATAATGAGACAAAGGTGACGCCTTTCGCCACCACGCAAGGCGATGGCGCTACAAGCAGCATGACAAATATCAACCGCAAGGACTTCGCACGTGGCTCGCTTTCGGTGGACAACGCACTGAAGGGAGAGGTGGCTGGTCTGCAAGTGACCGAAAAGAGCGGCATGACTGGCGAGGGTGCCTTCATGCAACTCAGAGGTGTTCGCTCGCTCGTGGCAGACAATGCTCCGCTTGTGGTGATCAATGGTGTGCCTTACATGCCCGACGCCAACCTCAGCCAGATTATTGGCGGCTATTCAAGGTCGTATTTCCAGGCACTGAACAACCTCGACATTCGCAACATCACAGTGCTGAAAGGTGCTGAGGCGGCTGCCTACGGTTCCATGGGCTCCAATGGCGTGATAATGATTGAGACCGACCAGGCAAGCAGCAGCGACATGAATACCCGAATCTCTTTCTCGGCGATAGCAGGTGTGAATTGGAACTCAAAGAGAGTGCCGCTGATGAACTCTTCCGAATACAAGAACTTCCTTAGCGACATGGGTCTGACTTACTACCCGAACATGGAAGCCTTCTTCAACGACTTCAACTTCATGAGCGACCCACAGGCGAACAAGTCGTACCTCTACCAATACGACACCGACTGGCAGGATGAAATCTACCGCAACAGCACCACCATGGACTACCTCTTCAGAGTGGAGGGTGGTGACAATATCGCGAAATACAACATCTCGTTAGGCTACATGGGCGACCAGGGTACGATGAAGAATACTCACAGCGACCGTTACAATGCGCAAATCAACGCGTCTGTTCTTGTGAGCAAGAATTTCGAGATTCGCGCCAACATCAACACGGCTTACCTCAAGGGGCAATACCAGGAACAAGGTCTTTCAAAGGAGACCAACCCGATTCTTGCCGCATACAGGAGGGCTCCTCTGCTCAGCCCATACCAAAGCGACATGTATGGAAACCTTATCAACAAGTATTCCAGCTATTGGTTCGGTGCAATACACAATGAGGACTTCATCGTGAGTAATCCTGTGTCGCTTGTCAACAACATGATGGGCAAGAACCGCCAGTATGACATGAACCTCAAGTTGCACCTCATCTACTCCCCAATAAGAAACCTCACCCTCAATGGCATAGTGGGCATGTACTACAACTACAATCAGGAGGAGGCGTTCATTCCTGGCATCGACAATGAGGACATCGAACCTCTCTTCGACCAGTATGGACAAGCCAACAACACCATTCGTGTGGGCACAAACCACACCTTCAACATGTTCTACAATGTCAACGCTGCATACAAGCTCAACATTGGTGAGACTCACAAGGTGAACCTCAATGCAGGATGGCAGGCTGTCACCACATCCTACGAGTATGATGCTGGTTTCGGAAGAAACTCCAACAATGACTTCTACCAGACATTGGGTGATGCCCAGTCGTTGGGAAAATACTTCTCTGGTTACGACAACAAGTGGAACTGGATGGACATTTACGCACACGCAGACTGGACTTGGATGAACCTCCTCAAGGTGGGGCTTACCGCTTCTTTCGATGGTTCCTCATCCATAGGCAAGGATGCTACAAGGATGTCGCTCTATCCTGCCGCCGACGTGGTGTTCATGGCTAAGAACCTGCTTGCCCTTTCCGACGTTTCCTGGCTCGACAAACTGAATGTGTATGCCAACTATTCCATCACGGGAAACAGCAGGTTCTCCTCAAAGTTCGGAAAGTATTACTACACATCCAATCCTTACCAGACCATTGCGGGCATCGTGAGGGCAAATGTGCCGAGCACCGACATCAAGGCGGAGCGTGACAACACTCTCAATGTGGGCATAGAGACCGCTTTCTTGCACAACCGCATCAACTTGGCTGTGGGTTATTTCACCACAAAGGCTACCGACGTGCTCATCGCTGGCGAAAGGTCGCCTATACTCGGCTCAAGCACTTATTACAACAACGAGGCTGAGTTGCAGTCGAAAGGATGGGAAGTGTCGCTCGTGGCTTCTCCTATCTACACCAAGGATTTCAAATGGACCATTGGCGGCACGTTGACCACCCTCGACAACAAGGTCAACTCCCTTGGCTCATTGTCGGAAATGGTGACCACACTCGATGATGGCGCACAGGTTATAACAAAGGTGGGTGAGAATCCTTATGCTTTCTATGGACTGAAGGCTTTGGGCATCTTCAAGACCACCGCCGAGGCAGAGGCAGCCAACCTGTCAGCCAATGGACAGAAGTTCCAGGCTGGTGACGTGCATTACTATGACGCCAATGGCGACGGCGTCATCAACGCTGACGACAGAGTGGTGATAGGTTCGTCAACACCCGACTTGTTCGGCTCGTTCTTCACCAGGTTCGAATACCGCAACTTCGCTCTCGACATGACATTCGCATACTCCTTTGGCAGCGACGCATACAACGCTGTCAGACGTGTTACCGAGTCATCAAGCGACTTCTCCAACCAGGCAAGCTCGGTGAACCGCCGATGGCTCATGGAGGGACAGGACACCGACATGCCGCGAGTGAGATACAACGACAGGGTGGGCAACAATGCGTTTGGCAGCAGATGGATAGAGGATGCAGGATATGTCAAGTTGAGAGACATCACACTCAGCTATTCCTGGAACAAGTCCTTGTGGAACTTCATCCAAAGCGGAACCATATTCGTGACAGGGCAAAACCTGCTCTGCTTCACCGACTATCTCGGTCTCGACCCCGAGTTCTCTTATTCTTACAGCCCGCTGATGCAGGGCGTGGACTATGCGAAGGCTACTGCTCCAAGAGCGGTGAAATTCGGAGTGAACTTGAAATTCTAACGACGCAAAACAACAACAAACATGAGACAGACATATCTTTTCATCTGTGCTTTTTGCTTCTTGATGGCAACAACTGTTCTAACAGGATGCTCTGACTTTTGGGACCCGGAGACAGAAGATGAGTTTGATGGCGACGAAGGCTTCTCCACCAATACCGAGATGTACACCGGATTCTTGGGCATCATGACCAAGATGCAGGCTATCGGCGACAAGGAAATACTGCTTACTGAGCCACGTGGAGAACTCATAGAGCCGACCGACAACTCAAGCAACGAACTTATAGCACTTTATAATTACGACCAGAACCTGCAAGCCAACTCTTATGCCAATCCACAGGGTTACTACGAGGTGATCATCGCTTGCAATGATTACCTGAAGAACATGAAGGACTATCGCCGACT
>ONAG01000087.1 GCA_900315745.1 uncultured Prevotellaceae bacterium | reverse complement strand
ATGTGGGAGGGCCCGGCACCGTAGTCGTGGGTGACGAAAGCTTCGACCTCGACTTCAAGGAGGCGCTCTATGTGGGCAGCGGCAACCGTGAGGTGCGGCTTTCATCGAAAGATAAGAATCAGCCTGCGAAATTCTATTTCAACAGCACTCCTGCCCACACATCCTATCCCTGCCGCAAGGTGACCAAGCAGGATGCCGTAGTGGCTCACATGGGCAGCCTGGAGATGTCGAACGAGCGCAACATCAACAAGATGCTGGTCAACCAGGTGCTGCCCACCTGTCAGCTGCAGATGGGAATGACCGAGCTGGCCACGGGCAGTGTGTGGAACACGATGCCTGCTCACACCCACAGCCGCCGCATGGAGGCTTACTTCTATTTCGAGCTGCCTGCCGATCAGGCCATCTGTCACTTCATGGGCGAGCCGCAGGAGACGCGCCACATCTGGATGCGTGGCGAGCAGGCAGTGCTCTCGCCCGAATGGAGCATCCACAGTGCGGCAGCCACACACAACTACACATTCATCTGGGGCATGGGAGGCGAGAACCTCGACTATGGAGACCAGGACTTCTCTCTCATCACCGATTTGAAGTAATTGACAAAACCAGAATACATTATATTTAATTACAAAACTACTATGGCAAATCCATTTTCACTTGAAGGAAAAAACGCCTGGATAACGGGCGCATCCTATGGCATTGGTTTCAATATCGCAAAGGCTTTTGTGGCTGCCGGTATCAAAACCATCATTTTCAACGATATCAATGAGGCTGCTTTGGAGCGCGGTCTCAACAACTACAAGGAAGCTGGTATCGAAAACGTGAAGGGCTATGTCTGCGACGTAACCAAAGAAGATGACGTGAAGGCTCTTGTAAAGAAGATTCATGAGGAGGTTGGTCAGATAGACATCCTCGTGAACAATGCCGGCATCATCAAGCGCATACCAATGCACGAGATGAAGAGGGCTGAGTTCCAACAGGTAATCGACATCGACCTCGTGGGACCATTCATTTGCTCGTCTGCCGTGCTGCCTGAAATGATGGAGCGCCGCGAGGGCAAGATCATCAACATTTGTTCGATGATGAGCGAATTAGGACGCGAGACGGTAAGTGCATACGCTGCTGCAAAGGGAGGTCTGAAGATGCTCACACGCAACATCTGCTCAGAATATGGCGAGTACAACATACAGTGTAACGGCATAGGTCCGGGATATATCGCAACACCACAGACCGCACCACTGCGCGAGCGTCAGCCAGATGGCAGCCGTCATCCATTCGACTCCTTCATCTGCGCCAAGACTCCTGCAGGTCGCTGGCTGCAGCCAGAGGAACTGGGCGGACCCGCCGTGTTCCTTGCTTCAAAGGCTTCGGATGCTGTCAACGGACATATCCTGTATGTTGACGGAGGAATCCTCGCATACATCGGAAAGCAACCATGACAACTGCCGACAGGCAAATATCAAGCGGGCTGGCCATCACTGGTCAGCCCGCTTGCATTATAACGAATAATTTTTACATTTTTACTTGATGGCGTCTGCCAATTCAGCACCTGCCTTGAATTTTGCAATCTTCTTTTCAGGAATGAGAATCTTCTCCTTGAGACGTGGGTTGATGCCCTCGCGAGCGGCACGCACGTTGACACTGAATGTGCCAAATCCAATAAGAGCAACTTTGTCGTCAGCAGCAAGAGCTTCCTTGATGGCATCAAGAGTGGCGTCAAGAGCTTTCTTGGAATCTACTTTTGACAGGCCTGATTTCTCGTGAATCTTGTCGATTAATTCTGTCTTGTTCATAATTCTTTGATTTAAATGTTGTTGATGAAATAAAAGTGCCTTGATTTTTTGGCAAATATAGGTGAAACATTTAATAAATCAAACAAAATTTAAAAAAAAATGATGAAAAATGCGTTTTTTGCCATCTATAAGGCTGATAGAGTGCGTCATAACGGATATTTTTAGTAATTTTGCCCCGTTTTAATCCATTTTTTAGATACATCCATGCGCAGCATACCTACAATTACAAAAAACCTGCTGATAATTAATGTATTGGCATTTTTGGCTTATTTGGTGCTCAGTTATAGGGGCATCGACCTCAACAATATTTTCGGACTCCATTTCTTCCTGGCATCCAAATTCCATATCTACCAACTGTTCACATACATGTTCATGCATGCCAATTTCGAGCATGTTTTCTTCAATATGTTTGCACTATGGATGTTTGGCTGTGTGATGGAAAGGGTGTGGGGACCGAAGAAGTTCCTTTTTTATTACATTTTCTGCGGAATAGGTGCTGGCATCGTTCAGGAAATAGCACAATATGTGTCGCTCTATTCCATGCTGTCATCACAGCCTGGCGTGGGATTCACATCGCTGTTCACCACCGTTTGGTCAAGTGCTTCACTTGCCGACTCGCTCAATGCGTGGACCACAGTGGGAGCATCCGGTGCCATATATGCCATATTGTTAGCTTTCGGCATGAGCTTCCCGGAAGAGCGCATTTTCATTTTCCCACTTCCCGTGCCCATCAAGGCAAAGTGGTTTGTCATCATTTACGTAGGTATTGAATTGGCGATGGCACTTGGTTCGCCAGGCGACAATGTGGCGCATTTCGCACACCTTGGCGGTGCCTTCTTCGGCTTCCTCCTCATCAAATACTGGCAGCGTCATCCCGACACTGGCGGCATTTATGGCAGGAGCAACGGACAGCAGTTCTTCGACCGTCTTCGCAACAACTGGGAAAGGCACAAGAGAGGAGGCAATGACGGAGATATCAGTCACAAGTCGGACTGGGACTACAATGCCGACAAAAAGGCAGAAGAAGAAGAAATTGACCGGATACTCGACAAGATACGCAAGAACGGATATGCCAGTCTGAGCAAGGAGGAAAAGCAACGCCTCTTCGATAGCAGCAACAAGAAATGAAATTCTTTGGAAAATTAAGGCGTCTTACAAGCATTATTCTTGCCTTGGTGAATGTGGCGATGGTCTTGGCATTGCTCGCTACGGGGTATGCAGGAGTGTTCAACCCCGCCCGGCATCCCTCTACCGAGATAATGGTTCTTGCCTTTCCACTGCCATTGGTCATCAATGTCGCATTTTTGGTGTTCTGGCTGTTGTTCAATTACAAATACGCCATCATCCCATTGGTTGGCTTCCTCCTGTGTTGGGGACCAATAAGGAATTATTGTCCTGTGAACTTCTCGTCTAACGAGTGCAAGGACGGAATAAAGGTTACGTCGTTCAATATTTGCAGCCTCGTGAAAGTAAAGACACATGTTGCTGTGGATTTTTTTGCAAACCTGAATTCCGATATTCTGTGTTTGCAGGAGGTTCCTCCCTATAAAGAAAAATATGAATCATTCTGCGAGGGGATGAAGTCGCTATATCCCTATTATGAGATGGTTGACCGTCACCAAATGGAGAGGGTATGCGTGTATAGCAAGTATCCCATTCTGAAGAAAGAATTGTTGCCGATTGAGTCGAAGAAGAACAACTGCGCGGCTTTCTTCCTCGATGTCGATGGGGACACCGTGCTGGTGCTCAACGTGCATTTCGAGACCGTGGGGCTTCAATTAAAAGAGCGCAAGAAGATAGAAAGTATCATAAAGCAAAAGGAAATAGACTCGAAGGAACGTTCCATTGTGAGGAAAATCAGTGAGTCTGCCGCCCGCAGAGCACCCCAGGTGGACATGGTTGCAGACTATATGCAGAAGTATAAGGACATGCCAACCATACTTTGTGGCGACTTCAACGACGTTCCCAACTCTTACGCCTACAGAAGGGTGGAAGAATATCTTGACAACTGTTTCAGGGCTAAAGCCACAGGTCCAGGGTTCTCGTACAACCAATACGACATGTTGATACGTATCGACAACATCTTCTGTTCGGATGATTGGGAGACATGTTCGTGTAAAATAGCCTCCAAAATCAACATTTCAGACCATTATCCCGTCATTGCCACTATAAAAAAACGGACTAATCCCTAAAAAAAGAATAATTATCCAATAGAAATTTTCACAAAATTGAAAAAATGACTATCTTTGCACGCTATATCGTAAAATGGCGAAAAACAACAAATTAAATAACATAAAATTGAAATGCAAAACAAAGGAATTGTAATTGTTACAGCGGTCTTGATGACCCTGGCAAGTATCTTCTATTTGTCGTTCTCCCTCGGGTCGAGTTACCTGGAGAAGCAGGCTTCCAAAATCGAAGACCCCGTAGCTCAGCAGGACTACAAGGACTCAGTGAAATGGCTCGGACTTTATTCTTACCAAGATTGCTTGGAAACACAGGTTGGTCTTGGCCTTGACCTTAAGGGTGGTATGAACGTCATCCTCGAAGTCTCTGTGCCTGACTTGGTGGAGAATCTTGCCGGTTACAAGAAAGACGCTGCGTTTGTGAAAACCATGAAGGCTGCCAGAGCAGAGGAAGAGACCACTCAGGATGACTTCATATCGTTGTTTATCAAGCATTATCGCGCCAATGCACCAGGGCACAACCTTGCTGAAGTGTTCGCCACACAGCAGTTGCCTGAGGTGAAGACGAATAGCAGCGACAGCGAAGTGGAGAAAGTGCTTCGCGACCGCGTGGCTGAGACAGTGGCAGATGCCAAGAACGTCATCACAAACCGTATCGACCAATTTGGTGTCGTTCAGCCAAACATCCAGATGCTCGAAGGACAGGAAGGACGCATCATGGTGGAAATGCCTGGTGTGAAGGATCCTGAGCGTATGCGCAAGCTCTTGCAGGGTAGCGCAAACCTGGAATTCTGGGAGACATACCAGTCACAGGAGATAGCACCATATATCCAGCAGCTTGACGGAAGACTCGCAAGTGGCGAGACCACCGACACCACAAAGGTGGAGGAGAAGGCAGCAGAAGTTGCCGAGGCCGCTGCTGACGCCACCGTCGCCGACAGTGCAAAGGCTGCAAAAGCTGATGCAGAGAAGAAGTTGGCAAAGAAGGAAGACGATATGAAGGCTCTCTCTGCCGAGCACCCACTGCTCAGCTTGTTCAATGTCCGTGGCGACCAATATTGCGTCGTGGGATATGCCAACGAGGCTGATACCGCCGCCATCAATGCCATGCTGCACTCTGAACTTGCAAAGTCGATATTGCCAAATGATGTGAAACTGCTGTGGAGCGCCAAGCCTGCAGAGGGTGCCATCAAGAAGCGCACATACGAACTCTACTGCCTCCGCATGACTGGCGTTGGCGAGCGCGCACCACTTGAGGGTGACGTGATTGAGAGCGCAAAGGATGACTTCGACCACTTCACCGGTCGCCCTGTTGTCACCATGCAGATGAATGATGATGGCGCACGCGAGTGGGCAAACCTCACCAAGAAGAACATCGGCAAGCCCGTTGCCATCGTTCTCGACAACCTGGTATATAGCGCACCTAACGTGAATCAGGAAATCACTGGCGGCAACTCGCAAATCAGTGGTTCGTTCACAGTGGAGGACACCAAGGACCTTTCCAACACTCTCAAGTCTGGACGTATGAAGGCACCTGTACGCATCGTGCAGGAAGAAGTGGTAGGTCCGTCGCTTGGTGCACAGTCCATCAAGCAGGGTATCATTTCGTTCATCGTGGCATTCATCGTGCTGATGCTCTACATGATCCTCATGTATGGATTCATCCCAGGCATGATGGCAAACTGCGCCCTGATCATCAACCTCTTCTTCACCATGGGTATCATGGCGTCGTTCCAGTCGGCTCTTACCATGCCTGGTATCGCAGGTATCGTCCTCACTCTTGGTATGGCGGTTGACGCCAACGTGCTGATTTATGAGCGCACCAAGGAAGAGCTTCGTGCAGGAAAGGGTGTGAAGCAAGCTCTTGCTGCTGGTTACAGCAACGCCTTCTCTGCCATCTTCGACTCCAACCTCACCTCTATTATTACAGGTGTCATCCTTGCCGTCATCGGTACAGGTCCTGTGAAGGGTTTTGCTGTAACCCTCATCATTGGTATCTGCTGTTCGTTCTTCACCGCAGTGTTCCTCACACGTATTGTTTACGAGCACTTCATGGCAAAGGACAAGTGGACAAACCTCACCTTCACCACTGCATTCTCTCGCAACTTCATGCAGAACATGCATGTCAACTTCATGGGCAACTACAAGAAGTCATACACCATCTGGTGCATCCTCGCAGTCATCTTCATCGGATTCTTCGCAATCCGTGGCTTGAGCAAGAGTATCGACTTCACTGGTGGTCGCAACTATGTGATCAGTCTCGACAAACAGACTGAGGTGGAAAGCGTGCGTGAGGCTCTCGCCGGCACATTCATCAACAGCATTGGCGACAACAAGGGCAAGGAAGCCAACACCAGCGTCATCGCTCTCGGTACCGATGGCAAGACCATCCGTGTGTCAACCAACTGGAACATCGAGTCGAACAGTCCTACAGTGGATGACGAGGCAGAGACCATGCTCTACAATTCTCTCAAGAAATCAGGCATCGTGACACAGTCCAGCGAGGCAAACTTCAAGAACCCAGACGTGCGCGAGGGTGGTTCCATCGTCAGCAGCACCAAAGTGGGTCCGTCTATCGCTCGTGACGTTACCAACAAGGCAATCATCAGTGTCATCGTGGCTTTGATCGCCATCTTCCTCTACATCCTCTTGCGTTTCCGCAACGTGGCATTCTCCATCGGTTCCATCGTGGCCCTGGCATTCGACACACTCATCGTTATCGGCTTCTTCTCGGCATTGTGGGGCATCGTTCCATTCTCTCTCGAGATCGACCAGACGTTCATCGGTGCCATCCTGACCGTTATCGGTTACTCCATCAACGACAAGGTGGTGGTGTTCGACCGTGTGCGTGAGAACCTCAAGCGTTTCAAGAAACGTGAGTTGCAGAAGTTGTTCAATGACTCGCTCAACCAGACATTGGCTCGTACAATCAACACCTCTGTTTCTACATTGATAGTGTTGCTCTGTATCTTCATCTTTGGTGGTGCAAGCATCCGCAGCTTCTCGTTCGCCATGATTCTCGGTGTCATCTTCGGTACATTGTCTTCAATCTTCATTGCTGCTCCTACAGCTTACCTCACCATGGGTCGCAAGATCAAGGAGGAGAAGGAAGAGGAAGTTGCTGAAGTTAAGGCTTGAGACTTGACGCATAGCAGAGTATAGAAAATCTTCTCACACAACGATAGTTCCTCGCAGGTCATTTGCACCTGACGGGGAACTTTTTTTTATATACATATTAAATGTAAAAATTCCAAGGAGTTTAGGAGTCAAGGAGTAGCGCCCAAAGGGCGTGAGAAAAAAACTCCTTTCCTCCCTTACTCCTTAGACAAAAATAAAAATCCAAGGAGTCAAGGAGTCAAGGAGTAGCACCCAAAGGGCGTGAGAAAAAAACTCCTTTCCTCCTTTACTCCTTAGACAAAATAAAAAATCCAAGGAGTCAAGGAGTCAAGGAGTAGCGCCCAATGGCGCAGGAAAAACTCCTTTCCTCCCTTACTCCTTAGACAAAAATAAAATTCTAAGGAGTCAAGGAGTCAAGGAGTAGCACCCAATGGTGTAGGAAAAACTCCTTTCCTCCCTTACTCCTTAGACAAAATTTAAAATTCTAAGGAGTCAAGGAGTCAAGGAGTATCGCCCAAAGGGCGCGAGAAAAACTCCTTTCCTCCCTTACTCCTTAGAAAATAACACAAATCCACCTTAGCTTGTGTTTCGCTGAATTGTTATACCACCTTTGTGTTTTTTAACCCTAATCGGTTGGATAGACAGCCACCTTTATATTTTTTTATAAAGCAAAGTTGTCATAAATGCTTGAAAATGCCTACCTTTGCCCAAAGTTACAAAAAATAGTTCAAAGACATGAAAATAGCGTTGATAGGATATGGCAAGATGGGCAAGATGATAGAGCAGATAGCCCTCTCTCGTGGTCATGAGATTGTTTGTGTGATAGACATCGACAATCAGGAAGACTTCGATTCAGATGCTTTCGCCTCTGCAGACGTTGCCATCGAATTCACTTCACCCACTGCGGCATACGGCAATTACCTCAAGGCATTTGCCAAGAATGTGAAGGTGGTTTCCGGTTCTACAGGTTGGATGGCAGAGCATGGCGACGACGTGCGCCGCTTGTGTACCGAGGGAGGACAGACTCTTTTCTGGGCATCCAATTTCTCCATCGGCGTTGCCATTTTCTCAGCTGTAAACCGCTATCTCGCACGCATAATGAACGACTTCCCACAATATGATGTAGATATGGAAGAGACACATCATGTACACAAACTCGATGCACCGTCCGGTACAGCCATAACATTGGCAGAGGAGATTGTGGAGCGTCTCGACCGCAAGCAGAAGTGGGTGAAGGGCACGTTGTTGGCACCTGACGGCACTACCACAGGCACCTACAGTCACAGTGCCGACGAGATTCCTGTCAACAGCATTCGCCGAGATGAGGTGCCTGGCATCCACACCATACGATATGATTCTGATGCCGACAGCATAGTGATAACCCACGACGCACATTCGCGCAAGGGCTTCGCACTTGGTGCCGTCCTGGCAGCAGAATACACTGCCAAGCATCAAGGACTGCTCACCACAAGCGACCTTTTCAAATTCTAACCACTACTTTTTCAATTAGCATTCCGTCATACATAATATATAATAAAAAGAGACCATGATCGACAAGCGTAAGGCAAAACTAAATATGAAATGGCAATGGACCAAGTTCATCATCGTCCTCGTGCTCTATCTCGCATTCCTGTTATGGGTGAAGAGCTGGCTCGGACTGATAGTGGTGCCGTTCATCTATGATGCTTATATCTCGAAGAAAATCAACTGGCAATGGTGGAAGGACACCGAAGGTCCGATAAAGTTTGTCATGAGTTGGGTGGATGCCATCATCTTCGCCCTCGTGGCTGTTTATTTCATCAACCTGTTCTTCTTCCAGAACTACGTCATCCCTTCCAGTTCGCTGGAGAAGTCGCTGCTGCGTGGTGACTACCTCTTCGTCAGCAAGATGAGTTATGGTCCACGCATTCCGCAGACACCCCTCACCATGCCGCTGACACAGCACACGCTGCCCATCTTCAACACCAAGTCGTATATCGAATGGCCTCAATGGGACTACCGTAGGGTGAAGGGCTTTGGCAAGGTGGAGCTCAACGACATCGTGGTGTTCAACTATCCCGCTGGCGACAGCGTGATGATGTCGGAGAAATACCAGGCTCAGGACTATTACCAGACCTGCTACATGTATGGCATACAGAATGTGGAGAGCGAGAAGCCTGTCGATTCGCTTTCGTTGCAGGAACAGTGGGACTTTTATCAAAAGGTGATGGCTGTAGGTGCTCAGGTGGTGAAGGACAACCCGGGCGAGTTTGGCGTGCTCGACTCAAGACCTACCGACCGTCGTGAGAACTATGTGAAGCGCTGTGTGGGACTGCCTGGACAGAAGTTGCAGATAAAGGACAAGATAGTATATCTCGACGACAAGAAAAACAAGGAGCCGGACAATGTGCAATATACATATTGGGTGAATTGGAAGCAGCCCATCTCAGAGGCATTGTGCGAGGAACTGGACATCACCCAGGAAGACTTGTTCAGCGCCGGAGCCAACCACTACATGCCTATGACTCATCATGCGGCAGAGGTGCTGTCGCAGCACAAGGAGTTGGTGGATTCCGTGCCCGTAGTGACAGATGCCGACAATGTGGACCAGGGAAAGGTCTATCCCGTGAATGCCAACCACCATTGGACACGCGACAACTACGGACCGGTGATTATTCCAGCCAAAGGTCAGACGATAAAGCTCACTTTGGAGAATATTGCTGTCTATGATCGCCCCATACGTGTGTATGAGAAGAACCAGTTGGAGGTGAAGGGTGGCAAGATATACATCAATGGCGAGCAGACCGACAAATACACCTTCAAGATGGACTATTACTGGATGATGGGTGACAACCGCCACAACTCCCTCGACTCCCGCTATTGGGGATTCGTGCCAGAAGACCATGTTGTGGGCAAGCCCATCTTTATCTGGCTGTCTATCAATCCCGACCAGATGGGCAAGAAGTACAGATGGCATAGACTCTTCAACCTTGTAGATAATATCAAGTGATTTATGATTTTCCGTCTTGGCAACGACTGCTCCTTCCCAAATCCATCGTTTGCTGCAGACGATGAACATGGCTTGTTGGCAGTGGGTGGCGACTTGTCCGCCAAGCGGTTGCTGACGGCATACTCCCAGGGCATCTTCCCCTGGTATCCTTACCGCTTCAGCGAGATTTGCTGGTATTGTCCCAAGAGACGTTTCGTAATCTTTCCTCGTGAAATACACGTGTCACATTCCATGCGCACCCTCATGCGCAAGGAATGTTATCACGTGACCTATAACATGGCTTTCGAGCAGGTAATCCACAATTGTGGCATTGCCGATGAGCGCAACGTCAACAAGTATGCCTGGCTTGGTCCGCACATTGAGGAGGCGTTCACCCGCCTATACCGCTTGGGGTTCGGTTTCAGCACGGAGGTATGGGAAGGCACCCGTCTTGTTGGTGGACTTTATGGAGTGGTCATCGGCAAGGTGTATATGGGAGAGAGCATGTTTTCGCTTGTGCCCAGTGCCAGCAAGTTGGCTCTCATCAGTTTGGCAAACGTTCTTGCAGAGACCGATGGCACGTTGATTGACTGTCAGTTTGAGACACCCCATCTCAAGTCGATGGGTGGGAGGTTCATCCCTTATGAAAAGTTCATGGGCATAATGAGAGATGGATTCAATCATTAATCAAAATTTCAATATGAAACAATTTCCCGCCGCATTGTTCGAATTTGACAAAATCGGGGTTTTGAAAGTTGCGAATTGACATAAATCAAGAAAATGTACCTTTTACACTTATTTTTTTAGATAATTCTTGCAAATATTGTGAGAATGTATTAAATTTGCATCGTGTTTTTCATAGTATTAGATTTAAGGTTAACAAAGGTTGGAGTACGGCGGTACTCCTTTTTTTGTTTTAAATGCCCACCTTTTTTGTTTTAAATGCCCACCTTTAGGCGTTTTTCTTTGTTCATTCATCCAAAATCATTAATTTTGTGCCGTTATGGCAAAACAGCAATCCTCAGTAAAGGAACGGCAGCGCATCGACGTGCGTGAGCCGCGCAGATACAAGGTCTATATCTACAATGATGACTTCACCACGATGGAATTCGTCGTGAGGATTCTCATGGTGGTCTTTTTCAAGAACGAGGCAGAGGCGGAGACCATCATGCTCATGGTGCATCGTAGTGGAAAAGGTCTTGTTGGCGTGTACAGCTATGATGTTGCCGTTTCCAAAGTTCAGCGAGCCACGAAGATGGCACGTGATGAAGGATTCCCATTGCGGCTCACTTATACCCCAGAATGAATTATGCCCGACATTAAACTATCTAATAATGCCAGTCGTGTGATAAGAGATGCCTGGCAAGTATGCGTGGACAGCAGACATGAGTTTGTTACGCCCGAGCACCTGCTTTTCGTCCTTCTCAGCGAGAAGCCGTTCCTCAAGACCATGGAAGAATTTGCGGATGACATCGAAGGGTTTCATGATGAAATCCTCAACTATCTGAACAGCATGGAGCGCATCCCCGACACTGTGGATGCCAGTACGACGGTCATGCTGTCGAGCCAGATGCAGCAAGTGATTTCCGACGCCATGATGTATGTTGCCAATTCCAGTGCCACGGAAGTGGAAGTGCCGCATCTCGTCCAAGCCATCTTCTCTTTGGAAGACTCCAAGGCTTGTTACATGCTTCAAGAGGTCGTGGATGGCGACATTGCAGAGTTCATGGGACTGCTGATCACCGATTATGAGATGGCATATCCCAAGAGTGAAGGCTCGGCCGACGGACAAGAGGTGGATGAGAAGGAGCCTTGGCGGGCATTGGTGGAATGTCTCAACGACATGGTGGACAAGTTCAACCCTCTCATCGGCAGGGAGGCTGAACTGGAGCGCACCATACAGGTGCTATGCCGCAAGGACAAGAACAACCCCCTGCATGTGGGAGAGCCAGGAGTCGGCAAGACGGCTCTTGTCTATGGGTTGGCTGCCCGCATCGTAAAGGGAGATGTGCCTAAACGCCTCATTGGCGCTCGCATCTATCAAATCGATATTGGTTCGCTGCTTGCCGGCACACAGTTTCGTGGTGACTTCGAAAAGCGAGTGAAGACCATCATGGACGGTCTGAAGAAAGAGGGCAATGCCATAGTATATATCGACGAGATACACACTCTTGTGGGCGCGGGGCGGACAAGCGACGGGTCAATGGATGCATCCAACATGCTGAAGCCTTATCTCGAAGGTGGTGACATACGATTTATCGGTTCCACCACCTACGAGGAATACAACCGTTATTTTGCGCGCAGCAAGGGCATTGTCAGGCGTTTCCAGCAAATCGACATCGGCGAGCCGACAGTGGAAGAGACGGTGAAGATACTTGATGGGTTGAAGGAAAAGTACGAGTCGTTCCATCATGTGACCTATCCCAATGAGACGATAGAGTATGCGGTAAAGGCAAGCGCGAAATATGTGAACGACCGTTTCCTGCCCGACAAGGCAATCGACTTGATAGACGAAGCCGGTGCCTATCGCGAGATGCATGCCACTGGCGATGGTGCCGTGGTGGACAAGCAGCTCATCTCCGACATATTGGCAAAGGTGTGCAAGGTGGACGCCATGGCAATGAAGGACGAGGACAACGAACGCCTGGAGACGCTTCTGTCGAGGGTAAGTGCGAGCATTTACGGGCAAGACGAGGCGGTGCGCCAGGTGGTGGAGGCAATACAGATGTCGAAGGCAGGGTTGCTTGAAGATGACAAACCCTTGGCTTCGCTCCTTTTCGTGGGACCTACGGGAGTGGGAAAGACAGAGGTGGCAAAGGTGTTGGCGCGAGAGATGGGCGTGCAGCTTGTGCGCTTCGACATGAGCGAGTACACCGAGAAGCATACTGTGGCAAAACTCATCGGTTCGCCCGCCGGATATGTTGGCTATGAGGATGGCGGACTGCTCACGGATGCCCTACGCAAGACACCCAACTGCGTGCTGTTGCTCGACGAGATAGAGAAGGCTCATGCCGACATATACAACATCCTATTGCAGGTGATGGACTATGCACGACTCACCGACAACAAGGGACACAAGGCGGATTTCCGCAATGTGGTGCTCATAATGACGTCGAACGCTGGAGCACAGTATGCGTCGCAGGCATCCGTGGGCTTTGGCGCGCGCGTGCCGGCAGGCGAGGCGATGATGAAGCAGGTGAAGCGAACCTTCAAGCCGGAGTTCATCAATCGCTTGTCTGCCACAGTGGTGTTCAACGACATGGACATCGTGATGGCTGGCATGATACTCGACAAGAAGTTGCGGGAGTTGGATGCCAAATTGGCGGCGCGCAAAGTCAGTATGACGGTATCGCCGGAAGCTCGCGAGTGGTTGCTTGCCAAGGGCTTCACACGCGAGTATGGCGCACGTGAACTTGACCGTGTCATTTCCCACGACCTCAAGCCGCTTCTCATGCGTGAGATATTGTTCGGAAGGCTGAAAGATGGTGGTGATGTTTCATTGACCACCGACGGCAGTCGTTTGTTATTGTCCTCCTAAGCGGTCGAAATAGGTGATTACCTCCTCCCATGTCTTGAAGGTGTCGCTGCCAAAAGGTATCACCGTGCCCATGAAATTTTTGCATGGAGTGGTGCTCACCAGGTAGTCGCCCAAGAGCATGGCAGGGTTGTTCTCGAATGACAGGTGGTTGTATGATGGCGCGTCGAGATGCTTTTCCGCCCATGCCATGGTGTCTGCCATTGCCGTGCGGTCGTTGAAGTCGGCGGGAGCCACCAAGTGTACGTCGTAAGTCTCTATCAGCCTGCGGAAAGCCTTTTGCATTGAAGACCGTGGTTCGCCATAAGCGTCTTTCGCACTGTCGAGGGTGATAAGCAACACAGGTCGCTGGCGACCTTCTTGTCGGTCGTCAATCCATCGTATTATTGGCATCACGCCATGCATGTACGACTTGTCGTCCATCCGGTGCTCGCCATGGAAGTGTATGGCAGTGGGGTAGTGCTGCCTGAAGAGGTCCCAAGTGTCCACCGTGGTGTCGCAGTCGCCGAAGAGTCCCCACACCCTTTGTCGTTCCTCATCGGTGACGTGGCTGAAGCATTGTTCCGACACCCGCCTGTATTCCTTCACCATGTTGTTGTCCACGAAGAATTTCTGAACCCCGTCCTTTCGGGGGTTGAAGAATGTCTGAGCCCCAGTCAAGCCATGTTGCGCCATGGTGTCTGCGATTCGGAATGCAGGGTTGATGACGATGCGGTCGTAGCCATAAAGCTGTTCGGTGTACATCCCTCCCATTGAAGTGCCGATGATGAGGTCGGGGTGTTCTTCCTCGCACATCCTATGTAGCAGTTCTATCGCCTCTTGCGGGTGCAAGGGCATGTCCTCGGCTATCACGGTGGCATTGCACATCACGGTGCGCAGACGGCTCACAGTGCCCGTCTGTGCCGACGACCCGAAACCATGTACATACATCACTTTCTTGCCTGCCATCAGGTCGGGGTATTGTTTCACGTATTTGTTTTCCATTATTTTTGCTTATTTTGTTTGTTTTTCCTATTTTTTCCTTCTCTCTTTCCCTTTTTTCCCTTCTCTCTTTTCCCTTTTTTCCTCCTTTTTCCTCCTTTTTCTTTGTTTTTTATATTTCAGGTGAAGAAGACTGCAAAATTATATAAAAAATTTTGGATTATTTATATACATTTGCATCGATAATCGTAAAACACGAGCAAAACTAAAATTTCAGAATGTTCCTCTATGCTGCAACACTGTTGCAGCAAAGGAAACGGAAACACCAAAGGAAACACCAAAGGAAAAAGCAAAAGAAAAAGCAAAGAGAGCACCAAACAAAAAAGCAAAACAAAAAAGCAAAGAAAATGGACTGGGAAGAATTCGAGAAACACAAGCCATTCGCAGGGGACAAGAAGCCTTCGATGCTTCGGAGGCGTGTGGGTCACGACTATGAATCTCGGCGTATCTACCTCATCACCATGACGGTGGAAGGTAGGCTTCCCCTCCTTGGCACTCTTGTGGGTGATGCTGATGCTCCAGAAGGATCCTCCAATGCGCCAAGGATAGTTTTGTCACCGTTAGGTGAGCAGGTAAGGGATTGTTGGCTTTCTATAGAGCGTCATTATCCCGACATCAAAGTTCTCGCCACAATGGTTATGCCCGACCATCTCCATGGCATCCTGTTTGTTCAAAAGAAGACAGACTATCACCTCGGCACGGTCATTAAAGGTTTCAAGATAGGGTGCAACAAGCTCTATCGCCAGTCTTTCCTCTCTATCTCCTCCTCCCAGTCCTCACTCCCCATCTCCTCCTCCCAGTCCTCTATGCTGCAACACTGTTGCAGCAAAGGAAACAGCAAAGAAAACATCAAAGAAAACAACAAAGGAAACGACAGGAGCCACGGCTATCTCTGGGCTCGCAATTACAATGACCACATCCTTGAGGGGCCTGGAGAATTGGAAAGGTGGTTTAGTTACTTGCGTGATAACCCTCGCCGTCTGTCTATCCGTCGTGCCCACCCAGACTTTTTCCGCGTCTGTTTTGGTGTCAAA
>ONAG01000083.1:26153-31725 GCA_900315745.1 uncultured Prevotellaceae bacterium | reverse complement strand
TACCATGACTGCCATGGGACAAGGACGCGGACTAACCGACACCAGCCACAGCCAACATGCCGTGATGAATGCGCTACCCATTGACGCCGTGAGATGGACCGGCGGTTTCTGGGGCGAGCGCTTCGACGTGTTCAGCAAGACATCGGTGCAAAGCATGTGGGCAACATGGCAAAGTGCCGAGGGCAAGGGATTCAACAACTTCCTCATCGCCTCTGGAGAAAAGAAAGGCGAGCATCATGGACCCCCATTCCACGACGGCGACATGTATAAATGGCTCGAAGCCGTGGCATCGGTCTATGCCATAACCAAAGCCCCCGAACTGGAAAGCATCATGGACCGATTCATTGGTTGCGTGGTGAAGTCGCAACGACCCGACGGCTACATTCACACACCTGTGGTGATAGCCGAACTGAACAAGCGGCTGGCGCAGGAATCAAGCGGCGACAATGACAACACCGTCGTGGGAACGGCAGTGGGAACGAAAGACGACGGGGCTTTCGGCAACAGGCTCAATTTCGAGACATACAACTTGGGACACCTCATCACAGCAGGCATAATACACAAGCGCGCAACGGGCAAGACGACACTGTTTGATGCAGGAGTGAAGGCAGCCGATTTCCTCTACAACTTCTGCATGAGGGCGCCAGAAGAACTCGCTGGCAACGCCATCTGTCCGTCGCACTACATGGCAGTGGCGGAACTGTACCGAGAGACCGGAGATGCAAAATATCTGGAATTGGCAAAGAAATTCATCGACATCAGGGGGATGGTGAAAAACGGCACCGATGACAACCAAGACCGAATACCATTCCGCGAACAATACAACGCCATGGGACATGCCGTGAGGGCGAACTACCTCTACGCTGGCGTGACAGACCTCTTCTTGGAGTCGGGCGAGGAACAGCTGATGAAAAACCTGACCTCCATCTGGGAAGACATCGTTACACGCAAGATGTACGTCACAGGGGCTTGTGGCGCCCTGTATGACGGCACGTCGCCCGACGGCACCGACTACAAACCCGACAACATACAAAAGGTGCACCAAAGCTATGGCAGACCATACCAGTTGCCGCAGTCAACCGCACACAACGAGACATGCGCCAACATCGGCAACATGCTCTTCAACTGGCGTATGCTGCTTGCCACAGGGGACGCGAAACATGCCGACATCATGGAGAACTGCTACTACAACAGCATTCTCTGCGGCATCTCGCTCAATGGTGAGGAATACTTCTATACAAATCCCCTGCGCATGAGCGACGACCTGCCCTACACGCTGAGATGGCCCAAGCAAAGAAAGAAATACATCAGTTGCTTCTGCTGTCCGCCAAACACGCTGCGCACGCTCTGCCAGACACAGGACTATGCCTACTCCACAGGGAAAGACGCTATATATGTCAACCTATATGGGACAAACCGACTCGACACAAGACTCGACAACATAGGCGACATCACCATCACGCAGACCACCGACTACCCCTGGGATGGCAAGGTGACATTGAAAGTGGAAAGGCTGAAGGGCAAGAAGACGTTCAAGATGAAACTGCGTCATCCGGCTTGGTGCGACCGATGGAAGGTAAAACTCAACGGACAAGTTATTGAATGCAATGAAGCCAACGGTTACATAGAGATAAGCTCCACCTGGAAGAAAGGCGACGTGGTGGTGCTCGACATGGACATGCCAGTACATATAGTGGAAGCCAACCCACTGGTGGAAGAGGCACGCGGACAAGTGGCAGTGCAACGTGGTCCCGTGGTCTATTGCGTCGAGAGCAACGACCTCGGAGGACTGTCTATAGACGACATCGTCATACCCGTGGATGCCACCTTCACCCCGACAGAGAGCACCATCGGAGGCAGCAGGATAATGACATTGAAAGGCGAAGTCCTGGCAAGGGATGAAGCCTTATGGAAAGGAACGCTCTACCGTGATGCCTCCAAGCAGAAGAAACGTGCAACAATCACCCTGATACCCTATTACGCATGGGGCAACCGAGGGAAAAGCGAAATGACAGTATGGATGCCCGCAGGATATTGACAGTCCTTGCCGCCATCATCTTTTGCGCCCCATCATGGAGCCAGGAAGAATGGCGAATAAAGGTGGAACCAGGAAACTACAACATAGAACGGGCGTTGCAGGAGGCAAGGCTGCAACGACTGCAAGGCCGTGTGGGGAACCCGACCATAGAACTGGCGCCCGGCACCTACCGCCTCAAGCAACCTATCATCATCCGTTCGGAGGATGAGGGACTCACTCTCGTGGGCGACGGCAAAGCCACCATCACTGGCGGCGTGCGCATAGAAGGGTGGAAGAAGCAAGGCAAATGGTGGGTGGCAAATGTGCCAGAGTGGAATGGCCATCCCTTGGAGTTCCGCCAGATGTGGGTGAACGGGAAGAAGGCAGTAAGGGCGCGCGACGTTGACGACTTCGAGAAGATGTGGCGCATACGTTCGATGGACAAGGCAAAGGAGACTCTCTACGTGCCTGCCGACGCCGTGCGCAAGATACAAGGCGCAGACCATGTGGAGATGGTGCTCCACGAGATGTGGTGCGTTGCCAACCTGCGCATCAAGGACATCCAGATACAAGGCGACAGCGCCGCCGTGACATTCCACGACCCGGAAAGCCACATACACTTCATGCACCCCTGGCCCTCGCCCATGACAGGCACCGACGGACACAACTCCGCTTTTTACCTGACGAACGCAAGGCAACTGCTCGACACTCCGGGGGAATGGCATCTTGACACCAAGGAACAAAAGCTCTACTACATGCCGCGTGAGGGCGAAGACATGCGTACCGCAGAGGTGGAAGTGCCGGCACTGGAAACGCTGCTGAAAGTGGAGGGCACACCCGACCAACCAGTAAGGCATGTGCTGTTGGAAGGCATCACCTTCAGCCACGCCACATGGATGCGCCCCAGTCTGCAAGGTCATGCCCCACTGCAAGCTGGCATGTACATGATAGAGGCTTACAAGATAAGGCCACAGATAAGCCGCCCAAATGGCGACCACAAGCTCGACAACCAAGGATGGGTGGGACGCCCTGCCGCCGCCGTGACAGTGAATGCTGCCAGCGACGTGAATTTCAGCCATTGCACCTTCGAGCACTGCGCCTCCACCGGTCTCGACTACCACCAGTACATCAGTGGCGGAAGCATACACCACTGCATATTCCGCGACATCGGTGGCAGCGGCATACTTGCTGGCAGTTTCGGACCAGAAGGTCATGAGGCTCATCTGCCCTATGCGCCCACAGACCAGAGAGAGACCTGCTCGCACCTCACCATAAGCCACAATCTCATCGACGACGCGACAAACGAAGACTGGGGATGCGTAGGTATTGGCGCTGGCTTTGTACGCCACATCAGCATACTGCACAACGAGATATGCAACGTGTCTTATACAGGCATCAGCCTTGGATGGGGATGGAACCAACAGACTTGCGCCATGAGCGACAACTTGGTGAAAGGCAACCTGATACACCACTATGCACGCCACATGTATGACACGGCGGGCATCTACACGTTAGGGGCACAGCCCCACACCTTCATAGAAGAAAACGTGGTGCGCGATATCTTCACTCCTGGCTATGTGCACGACCCCGAACACTGGTTCTACCTCTACACCGACGAAGGTTCGTCGTACATCACCGTGCGCAACAACTGGACACCGGAAGAGAAATACCTGAAAAATGCCATCGGCCCTGGCAACACATGGGAAAACAACGGTCCGATGGTGGCTGACAGCATAAAGGCTAAAGCCGGCACAGGCTGGAAACCCTAATAATAAAACAAATCAAAAAACCAACAAGCAATGATAGGAAAAAGTCCATTAAGCGGAATCATCCCACCCCTTGTCACCCCTTTGAAAGACAACGAAACTCTCGACGTGGAGAGTCTTGAAAACCTCATAGAACACCTCATCAGTGGAGGCGTGCACGGATTGTTCATCCTTGGCACCACCGGTGAAGAGCAGAGCCTGAGCTATGGGCTGCGCAAGGAGATGATAATGCAGTCGGCACGCATCAACCGAGGGCGCCTGCCCCTGCTGGTATGCGTGAGCGACACCTCGATAGTGGAAAGCATCAACCTCGCAAGGGTGGCAGCCGACTGCGGAGCCGACGGTGTGGTCTCCGCCCCACCCTACTACTTCGCGCCTGGACAGCCCGAACTGGCACAGTTCTATGAAGAATTAGTGCCGCAGTTGCCACTGCCTGTTTTCCTCTACAACATGCCATCGCATGTGAAGGTGAGCTTCGCCCCCGACACCGTGCGACGCATAGCCCAAAACCCACGTGTGGTAGGCTTCAAGGACTCTTCCGCCAACGCCGTGTATTTCCAGTCGGTGCTTTTCAAGATGCGGGAGCGCAGCGACTTCTCGATGCTTGTAGGTCCTGAGGAGATTACAGGCGAATGTGTGCTCTTGGGAGCGCATGGCGGCATCAACGGAGGCGCCAACATGTTCCCCGAACTCTACGTTGGCATGTATGAGGCTGCCAAAGCAGGCGACCTCAAGCGCATCGTGAAACTGCAGCAACTGATAATGCAGATCTCCACAACCATCTATACGGTGGGCAAGCACGGGTCGAGCTATCTGAAAGGCTTGAAGTGCGCCCTGTCGCTCCTCGGCATCATCAAGGATGACTTTGTAGCCTCTCCGTTCTACAAGTTCAACGCCCCCGAGCGGGATAAGATACGCGAAGCATTGGATGCGCTGCCGATAGTAAACGGAAAGTTGCTGCCATGAACACCATCGACCTTGTAATCTTCATAGTGTTTACTGCCGGAGTGGTGGTCTTCGGTTGTTCGTTCTACAAGAAAGGCAACACCTCCTCCGACTTCACCCAGGCTGGCCGTTCTCTCCCTGGATGGGTGGTGGGCATGAGCATCTTCGCCACCTACGTGTCGAGCATCAGTTACATTGGCTATCCTGGCAAGGCATTCGCCTCCAACTGGAACGCTTTTGTTTTCTCGCTATCGATACCCATAGCCAGTTATTTCGCCGCCCGCTACTTCGTGCCGTTCTACCGCAAGGGTGGCAGCGTGTCGGCATATACTTTCTTGGAAGAGAAGTTTGGCAGGTGGGCGCGCCTTTATGCCTCGGCATGTTACCTGCTCACACAGATAGCCCGCATGGGCAGCATACTCTATCTGCTTGCCGTACCGATGTACATACTGATGGGATGGAACATGCATGTGGTGATCATCGCCACCTCCATAGCCATCATCCTCTACTCCATGCTTGGTGGTCTGAAAGCCGTGATATGGGCTGACGCCATCCAGGGCATCATTCTCATCGGAGGAGCGTTGCTGTGCCTGTGCATCATCTGCTTCTCGATGCCCGAAGGACCCAAGCAGGTGTTCGACCTTGCCATCCACTCCCCCGAAGGCAACAAGTTCTCGCTTGGCGCATTCACCAGCGACCTTACCACATCCACCTTCTGGGTATGCCTCATCTATGGCATATTCATCAACCTGCAAAACTACGGCATCGACCAGAACTACGTACAGCGATACCATGCGGCAAAGACCGACCGCGACGCCCGCTTCTCCGCGCTCTTCGGCCGCGC
>ONAG01000083.1:0-26139 GCA_900315745.1 uncultured Prevotellaceae bacterium | reverse complement strand
GCGCTCTTCGGCGGTTACCTGTTCATCCCCGTCTCGGCGTTGTTCTTTCTCATAGGTTCGGCCCTATACAGTTACTACACTGCCCATCCTGGTCTCTTGCCAGCCGACATTGAAGCAAAGCCCGACTACGTTTTTCCGTTCTTTATCGTCAACGGACTGCCAATAGGACTTCGCGGACTGCTCATAGCATCAATCTTCGCCGCCGGCATGAGCACGGTATCCACAAGCGTCACCTCTGCCGCCACCATCATCCTCACCGACTATTACAAGCCGCTACGCAAGAGGAGCACAGAGCAGGGCGACGTGATGGTGCTGCGCCTGTCGAGCGTGGTGGTGGGAGTCATCGGCATAGTGGTAGCCATTGCCATGCTCAGCGTGGAAAGCATCATCGATGCCTGGTGGAAGTTGTCATCCATCTTCTCAGGAGGCATGCTTGGCTTGTTCCTGTTGGGCATCATGCCACGACGCATAGGCAAGGGAGCCGCTCTCGCAGGGTGCATCGCCGGCATCGCCATTATCGGATGGATATCCTTGGCTTCCACCCTCCAACTGCCGGGCGTGCACCTGCACGAATACCTTGCCATAGTGCTCGGCACCACCACAATATTCGTTGTGGGCTTCCTGCTCTCCTACCTAATGGCGAAAGACCGCAAATAGTCAACACACGCAACCATGACACCTGCACATTCACACACAAGCGCCAACCAAGTGAAAGATAAAGAAGCCACCTGGATATGGTATCCCGGGGATTTCGAGGTATGGCTTGGCAATCGTTTCAACAACCGCCGCACGGAGCGTGGAGCCATGTTCCCACCATTCTGGAAACAAGACAGCCATTGGGCGACAGTGGAGTTCTGCAAGACCGTTACCTTGGAACAGACAGAGAAAGTGACGATAGCCACGGAAGGTCTGTTCAATCTGAAAATCGACGGTCGGTTGCAATTTGGTATGCCGGAGTCATTCCTTATTCCAAAAGGCAGGCACGAGATAAGCATAAAGATTCACAACCTGTCTTCCCCCCCAGCCCTCTTCCTGGATGGCGAGACAATAAAGACCGACGGCAGTTGGCTCAGCACCTATGAGGACAAGATATGGATTGACGAGAACGGCGAGGCACATGGTTCAGGCATCTATGTGCATGCCGCACAGTGGAACTTCAACGACATGGACCATGGTCCTTCCACATTCCAGCTGCCTCGCAGACATGAGACTGCCACTAACGTGCAGGCATCAGGCAGAGGATTGTTGGCTGACTTCGGCAAAGAGACGATGGGCTACCTGACATTGCACAACATACAAGGGGAAGGGATGCTCAACATCTTTTATGGGGAGAGCAGGGAGGAGGCGCAAGACAAGGCATACTGCGAGACACTCGACCAACTTGAGGTGCTTCCAGATGCCATTATCGACCTTGCTACCAACAGTCTTGCCGAGCGTCATGACAACTACACGATGGAAAACAGCAAGGCTTTCAGATTTGTCTATCTTGAAGGTACTGGAAACCTCACCATCGATGGCGTGAGCATGGAATACGAGCATGCACCGTTCGACATGGAACATAGCGGCAGTTTCAAGTGCAGCGACGAGGAGCTGAACCGCATCTGGGACGTGTCTGCTTACACCATGGACCTGACCACACGGGAGTTTTTCGTGGATGGCATAAAGCGCGACCGATGGACATGGAGCGGTGATGCCATACAGAGCTACCTCATGAACTATTACCTCAGATGCGACACGGAATGCGTGAAGCGCACCATACGCCAACTGCGAGGCAAAGACCCCGTGACAGCGCACATAAACACCATAATGGACTATACTTTCTATTGGTTCAAGTCCATACTCGACTATTACACTTACACCGGCGACACCGACTTCGTGCGCGACATCTATCCGCGCATGTTGACAATGATGGACTACTGCCTCAGCCGAACAAATGCCGACGGCATGGCGGAAGGACAACCCGACGACTGGATTTTTGTGGATTGGGTGGACTTCCCCATGCACAAGAGAGGGGTGCTGTGCTTCGAACAAATACTCTTCTGCAAGGCGTTGGAAACCATGGCGTCTTGTGCTGCCATCCTGTGCGACAATCCTGACCCTCAACCGCCACAAGGATGCATCACCAAAGAGAAATATGCCAATGATGCGGAACGATACACCATTTTGGCACAATCACTCAACAAAAAGTTGAAAGCCACTTTCTGGGACGATGAGAGAAAGGCATTCATACACGCCATCGAGGACGGCAAGAAGAACGAGATGGTGACAAAATTCCCCAACATGTTCGCCATCATCTATGACATGGTGGATGATGACGACAAAGATGCCATCATGCAGCATGTCCTTCTCAACAATGAGGTGGAAGCCATCACCACGCCCTACATGCGTTTCTACGAACTGGAAGCTCTCTGCATGATGGGCGAGCAGTCGTCCGTCCTGAAGGAAATAAAGGCATACTGGGGAGGCATGTTGCGCGAGGGAGCCACAACATTCTGGGAGAAATATGTGCCTTCGGAACAAGGGACAGAACACCTGTCGATGTATGGCAGGCCCTACGGCAAGAGCCTCTGTCATGCCTGGGGTGCCAGTCCCATCTATCTCCTTGGCCGTTATTTTCTTGGAGTGGAGCCTGTCAGCCCCGGTTACGAGCAATATGTGGTGCGACCTGTCCTCGGAGGATTGGAGTGGATGGAGGGCGAAGTGCCCACGCCATGGGGAAAAATTCGAGTGAAGGTGAACGGCGAAGAGATAACCATCTACAGCGATGGCGGCGAAGGCACGCTCATGATAGGCGACAAAAAAGTGAGCATACCGGCAGGGAAGACAGTGACACATACTGTTTTTCGTCAATAACAAGTGTTATGTTTTGAGGACACAAAAATTATTGTTATCTTAGCACCCAAATTGGGGTTATCCCACAATTCCCATCATTGATGGATGATGAATCATTGCCACCATGATGGGGCAAGCAAAATCTTGAAAACAACAACATAAAACGAGAAAAACAAATAAACAAGGACAATGAAAAAAGGAATGAGAAAGGCATCACTGTGTGTGCACGCCGGATACGAGCCCAAGAATGGGGAGCCAATTGAACTGCCAATCATACAAAGCACTACTTTCAAGTATGACGATTCAGACGAGATGGCAAAGCTCTTCGACCTGGAGAAAGAAGGATATTTCTACACCCGCTTGCAGAACCCCACCAACGATGCCGTGGCAGCCAAGATAGCGGCCCTTGAGGGCGGTGTGGGCTGCGTGCTGACATCAAGCGGTCAGGCAGCCAATTTCTACGCCATATTCAACATATGTGAGGCAGGCGACCACATAGTAACCTCCAACGAGATTTATGGCGGCACGTACAACCTGTTTGGCGTGACCTTGAAAAAACTTGGAATAGAATGCACCTTCGTATCACCGGAGGCAAGCGAGGAAGAGATACAGAAAGCCTTCCGTCCAAACACAAAAGTGCTTTTCGGCGAGACAATTTCCAATCCTGGCTGTGCCGTCCTCGACATAGAGAAATTCGCACACATAGCACACAAGAATGGTGTGCCCCTCATAGTTGACAACACTTTTGCAACACCTATCAACTGCCGTCCGTTCGAGTGGGGAGCCGACATCGTCACCCACTCCACCACAAAATACATGGACGGCATGGCAACACAGGTGGGAGGAGCCGTGGTGGATAGCGGCAACTTCGACTGGATGGCGCACGCCGACAAGTTCCCTGGCCTGACCACCCCCGACGAGTCGTATCACGGACTGACCTACACCAAGTCGTTTGGCAAGATGGGCTACACCACAAAACTGGTGGCGCAGCTGATGCGCGACTTGGGAAGCATACCATCACCACAAAACTCATTCCTGCTGAATCTCGGCCTTCAGACACTGCACCTGAGAATGGCACAGCACTGCCGCAATGCCCAGAGGGTTGCAGAATTCTTGCATGACGACCCACGGGTGGCATGGGTTCGTTATTGCGGACTCCCCGACGACACCTACTACAGTAGAGGCAAGAAATATCTTCCCAACGGTTCTTGCGGCGTGATAGCCTTTGGACTAAAAGGCACTCGCGACACAGCCATACAGTTCATGGACTCGCTTGAGATGATCAACATAGTGACCCATGTGGCAGACGCTCGCACTTGCGTGCTCCACCCTGCCAGCCACACACACCGCCAACTGAGCGACGAACAACTCCGTGAAGCAGGTGTGGCACCCGACCTCATCCGCCTGTCGGTGGGAATAGAAGATGTGGAAGACATTCTCGAAGACATTAGACAAGCCTTGGACAAGTTGCCACAACCATGAAACGCCATCTATTTCTAATGCTTGCCTGTCTGTTGGCAGCAACGACCATCTCTGGCAAGGTGAAAGTGAAGGTGAAAAGTCCTTCACCACAGGCAGACTATGCTGCAAGCAGGCTGCAAAGCATGGAAGGCGACTACACCATCACCCTGACGGTGAGCGGCAAGGGTGAGTCTGAAGGTTATACCATAACCCACAAGGGCAAGAAGATTTCCATCATCGGCAATGACGCCAATGGTGTAATCTATGGCGCCAACCGCCTGATGGAAAGCGTCAAGACAAACACGCTCGACCGAGAGTCCGTCATCACTGAGACTCCAGAGATGAAACTGCGAGGTGCCTGCGTGGGCTTGCAAAAGACCGTCTATCTGCCAGGCCACCGTGTCTATGAATATCCTTACACGCCTGAGAATTTCCCATGGTTCTACGACAAGGAGTTGTGGACGCGATACCTTGACCTGTTGGCTGAAAACAACATGAACACCGTCTATCTGTGGAATGGCCATCCCTTCGCCTCGCTTGTGAAGCTCGACGACTATCCCTTCGCCCCGGAAGTGGATGATGCCACCATGCAGAAGAACCAGGAGATGTTCGCCTTCCTCACCACAGAGGCAGAACGTCGTGGCATTCGTGTGATACAGATGTTCTACAACATCATCGTATCCAAGCCCTTTGCCGACCACTACGGCATCAAGACGCAAGACCGCAACCGCCCCATCACCCCATTGATAGCCGACTACACCCGAAAGAGCATCTCGGCTTTCGTGCAGAAATACCCCAATGTGGGATTTCTCGTCTGTTTAGGAGAGGCGATGTCGGGCATCGATACCGACATAGCATGGATGACGGAGACCATCATCCCCGGCATCAAGGACGGACTGAAAGCATCAGGGCGCACCGACACCCCTCCCATCATACTCCGCTCGCACGACACCGACGGACCTGCCGTCCTTGCGAAGTCGCTGCCCCTCTACCCCAACATCTACACGATGACAAAATACAATGGGGAGTCGCTCACCACCTACGAGCCTGGTGGTCCATGGGGTGAGACACAGCGCCAACTGTCTGCCGCAGCGCCAATACACATCAGCAACGTACATATACTTGCCAACCTGGAACCTTGGCGGTGGTCGTCGCCGGCATTTGTCCAGAAAGCCGTACAAGCCATGCATCGCGTTCATGGCGCAGGAGGGTTGCACCTCTACCCGCAAGCATCTTATTGGGACTGGCCCTACACTGCCGACCGCCTGCCCGACAACCACCGTCTGTTGCAAATCGACCGCGACTGGATGTGGTACAAGACATGGGGACGGTATGCATGGAACTGCCATCGTGGCACCGATGAGACATTCTGGAAGGGCATGTTGGCAGATTACTTCGGCATAGACACCATCGCTGCCAGCCAACTGCTAAGGGCTTATGACGAAGTGGGCGAGATAGCCCCGAAACTGATTCGCCGCTTCGGCATCACCGAAGGCAACAGGCAGACGCTCCTTTTGGGCATGAAAATGTCGCAACTGGTCAATCCCTACAAATACACCATATACCCCGGATTCTATGAAAGTTGCGGTCCCGAGGGCGAGAAACTGATAGAATATGTGGAAAGGGAATGGAAGCATGAGGGACACAAGGGAGAGTTGCCTCTCGACATTGTAGAACAGTGCGTGAAGCACGGACAAGCAGCATCTGAAGCCTATGACCGGATAGCAGATTGCCACCCAACGCGTCATGCAGACGAATGGCGCCGCATAGGCAACGACATTGCCTGCTACGCGCTTTTCGCCCTATCCTTCCAACAGAAGGTGATGGCAGCCCAACAAGTGCTCAACTACAAATGGACAAAAGACATCAATTATCTCGAAAGAGCCATCAATCCTTTAGAGAACAGTCTTAGGATTTGGAAAGTCCTGGCAGCCTTGACCGACACCACATACCTTTACGCCAACTCCATGCAGACAGCCCAACGACGCATACCTGTGGGAGGCGACAATGGCAAGTTCAAGACATGGACAGAAATGGTGCCCATATACCAGGAAGAACTCGACAACCTAAAGGCAAATACGGAGAAATTGCGCCATCCACAAGCCAAGGCCACCAATGTAGGTGACTTGCCGAAAGCTGAAAAAGCCTCTGTCACCCTATATCATGCTGGTTCGCCAAATGGTTGGGCGGAGAAAGCTGGCAAACAGCAACAGGCAAAGGCAACGGTACAGACTCTTCCTCTTGCCAAAGGCTCTTTGCTCTATGAGCAACGCAACGAACGCATCGACTCCATAGCCCCGGAACTGGAAGGCTTGGAAGCATTGGTGCTGAATAGGGACACCACCCGAATAGAGGGCACCACCGTGGTCTTCACTTGCGACAAGCCCGTGCAGATGTTGGTTGGATTCTTCGTTGACGACGATCCGAAATGGGCAAAACCACCACGACTGGAGACCGACGCCACGGGAAACGAATACGGACAAGCCGAACCTGTGATAACCAATGCCATCAACATGACCGGCATGCCCACGGTAAACATACATGCCTATCATTTCGATGCCGGAAAGCACATCATCAACCTGCCCAAAGGCATCATCATGTTGGCAGGATTCACCACCACCCCACTGAAGCCACGCGACGCTGGCTTGCGAGGTGCCGGCGACGAGGTGGACTGGCTGTTCAACTAAGAGATAACGAAACCCAATCACCCCACCCCATAAAAATCATGAGAAGAGTATTCCTTTGCATCCTTGCCACTGCATGTCTGTCTGCCATGAGCCAAACCCTTGTTACGCAGGAGCGAATGCAAGAAATCTACCAGCAAGTGCGCACACCCTACAAATACGGTTTGGTGGTTGCGCCACAGTCCAATTACAACAAGTATGACTGTCCCACCATATATCGGGAAGGCGACAACTGGTACATGTCTTTCGTATGCTACGACGGCAAGGACGGCACCGATGGAAGGGGATATGAGACATGGTTGGCAAAGAGCAATGACCTGTTGCACTGGGACATACAAGGGAAGATTTTGGCACTGCCATCACAACTATCATCAGGCATTTCAAGCACGGCAGCCACCGCAGCCTGGGACCAGAACCAACGAGGCGGCTTTCCATCGCTAATCGACCACGAATGGGGCGGCACATACAAGATGGAGGCATACAAGGGCAGACATTGGATGACCTACATCGGAGGACCAGGCACAGGCTACGAAGCAGTGAACGCCCCCCTGAGCATCGGCATGGCATCAACAGCAGGCGACATCACCACAGCCCACCAATGGGACACCCGCCCCACGCCGTTGATGAGCTATTCCGACAAGGACTCGCAATGGTGGGAGCAACTGACACAATACAAGAGCACCATCTATTGGCTCAAGGACAAGCGGCAGCGCATCAAGGGAGAGGAAAAATACCCCTTCGTGATGTACTACAATGCCGGAGGGAAAGACGACACCCACCCCAAGGGGGAGCGCATCGGCATAGCATTGTCGAAGGACATGAGACACTGGAAGCGGTATGATGGAAACCCTGTCTTCGCCCACGACAGCGATGGCACCATTACTGGTGATGCCCAGTTGGTTAGGATGGGCGACGTGTGGGTGATGTTCTATTTCTCAGCCTACAATCCCACTCGCGAATACAATGCCTACAACACCTTTGCAGCCAGTTACGACCTCATCCACTGGAACGACTGGATGGGTGAGGACCTGATAGTTCCTTCCAAGCCCTACGACGAGATGTTCGCGCACAAGAGTTGTGTAATCTACCATCAGGGCATAGTGTATCACTTCTATTGTGCCGTGAACGACCAAGGGCAGCGCGGCATCGCCCTCGCCACCAGCCAACATTTGGGCAAGAGCGAGGTGAACTTCCCCACCCCAGAACCCACCGGCCACCGATATGTCAGCAGCCTCAACGACGACTGGGAGGTGACGACAGACAACAAGACCTTCCGCAGCGACATACCACTAAATCTCGACGACTACCATGGAGCCGTGCAAAAAGAACATGGCAACCTGCATGGCGAGGCATTGTTCAAGAAGTCATTCTCCGTGCCTGCATTCACCGGCAAGCGTTGCTTCCTGCGCTTCGAGGGAGTAGGCACTTATGCCGACATCAGTCTCAACGGACAATCGTTGGGCCGTCACGACATAGGGCGCACCACTGCCACCATCGACATCACTCCACAGGTACGCATGGGAGGGACCAACACCATTGAAGTGAAGGTGAGCCATCCCTCGGGCATCACCGACATGCCCTGGGTGTGCGGCGGTTGCAGCAGCGAATGGGGATTCAGCGAAGGCAGCCAGCCATTCGGCATCTTCCGTCCTGTGGTTCTTGAAATCACCGACGAGGTGCGTGTGGAGCCTTTTGGCGTGCATGTGTGGAACACAAACGCCTGCGACACCCTATTCGTAGAAACCGAACTGAAGAACTATGGCAAGGAAGAAGTATCCTTCGAACTTGTGAACAAACTATGCGAGAAGAGCGGCAAGCAGGTGGCAAGAATGACCGACGTCATCACCCTTGCACCTAACGAAAGCAAGACAGTGAGACAGACGACGCCTATCACATCACCCAAGCTGTGGAGTCTCGAAAAGCCTTATCTTTACACCGTGAATACCATCGTGAAAAGAAACGGGAAGGCAACAGAGAGCACCAACACGCCATACGGCATATGCAGCATCTCATGGCCCAAGACGCGCAATGACGGTGACCAACGATTCATGCTGAACGGCAAGCCTGTATTCATTAATGGCACATGCGAGTACGAGCACGAGTTTGGGCAAAGCCATGCCTTCAGCAACGAACAGATAGAAGCACGGGTGAAATTGGCAAAAGATGCTGGATTCAACGCCTTCCGCGACGCCCATCAGCCACACAACCTGCATTATGGGGAACTGCTCGACCGCGAAGGCCTGCTCTGGTGGCCGCAATTCTCTGCCCATATCTGGTATGACACGCCAGAATTTCGCGACAGTTTCAAGCGCCATCTACGCCAATGGGTGAAGGAGCGTCGCAACTCACCTTCCATCATCCTCTGGGGACTTCAGAACGAGAGCACGCTGCCACGCGACTTTGCCGAGGAATGCAGCGACATCATAAGGCAAATTGACCCACGCTGCGGGGAGCAACGGCTAATCACCACCTGCAATGGTGGAGAAGGAACGGACTGGAACGTAGTGCAAAACTGGAGCGGCACATACGGCGGCGACGTTGACAACTATGGGAACGAGATGAAACAGCCAGACCAACTGCTCAATGGCGAATATGGTGCATGGCGCACACTCGGCAACCACACTGGTGAGAACTATACCGAAGAGAAATTCTGCAATCTCCTGAAAAAGAAGATTCTATTGGCGGAAAGCGTGAAAGACAGCATTTGCGGACAATTCCATTGGCTTTTGGTTAGCCACGACAATCCAGGTAGAAGACAGCCCGACGAGGCTCTACGCAGAATAGACAAGGTAGGACCATTCAACTACAAGGGACTGCTCACCATCTGGGAACAACCTACTGATGCCTACTACATGTATCAACAGCACTACAACCCTCAAGAGATAGTGCCTGCAACAAGCATCATCGACGAGGACATTCTGCGCCCGGCAACTGGATACCAATATGTCTATAGGCTAAACTGCGGAGGCGACGACTACACCGACAAGCACGGCAACACATGGATGCAGGACAACATAAAATGGTCGCATTCATGGGGAGAACGATTCAAAGGGCTATCCCCCTATCAGACATCGCAAACATTCAACGACTCCCTCTCGTCAGCTCTTTTCAAGACATCACGTTTCGGCAGACATGCGCTGAGTTTCCATTTCCCCGCATCACCAGGAACCTACCGCATGGAACTCTTCTTCATCGAGCCATGGTACAGACAGCAAGATGCTGAAGGTCTGCGCCTCTTTGATGTGGCAGTGAACGACAGCATTGTCATCCACGACCTCGACATCTGGGCGCAGGCGCATTACGGCAAACCATACAAACGAGTGGTGGAAGTGGAGAACCATGGTGAAGAAATATGCATCGATTTCCCCAAGGTGAAGGCTGGACAGGCAATAATCTCTGCCATCGCCATAGCCCGACAAGGACAAGAGGAAAAGCCTGCTCCCTCTACCCCAACGACCACACTTCCCACGATGTGGTCTGACTTCAACAGCGACATCTTGGTAAAGACTCCCGACTCGCTACTACCGCCCAAAAGCAACACCTCTCTCGAAGTGGAGGGAAAGAAGGTGCGTGGGCACATGGAATGGGACTTCAATGTCGGAGTGGCGAAGGTGTATGCCCTGCGTTGGAAATACTACAATCCAGAGATGCCCCGGCGGTTGCGTGTGCGCATCACCGACGCCAACGGCGTTGTCTATAAGGAAGATGACATAACATTCCTGCAGACACAGCAGAAAGCCACCAAGCGCAAGACCACAAGCATCACCACCGGTTCTCAAGTGAATGCAGGGCAATACCACGTAGTGCTCACCGGAGAGGGCATAGACAAAATGCTGTTTGACGCCCTCTGCGTGGAGTGAAATGCATTCTCCATCTCTCCTCTCTCCTCATCCTCTCCACATCCTCTCAGCATCCTCCCCGAGACACCCCTTTTCCAAAACTCATATCCAGTCAAATCAAAATATAAATCATCATGAATGAACTGAGCAACAGCGAAAGAGTACTACTTGAAGGTGCGAATTGGAAAGACCTGCGTTTCTATCAGAAGTCTGAGGCACTATACCAGATGACTTTCGTTTTCTGCGAGCGTTTCCTAACAAAGCACGGCGACCGCACAGTGGACCAAATGGTACAGGCGGCACGGTCAGGCAAGCAGAACATCATTGAAGGCTCGGAGGATGGAAAGACTTCTACTGAGATGGAACTGAAACTGCTCAATGTGGCCCGTTCCAGTATTCATGAGCTGAGGGAAGATTTCAAAGACTACTTGCTCTCGCGCAAGCTGTCACTCTGGGACAAGCTGCACCCTCGATACCAGAAGATGCACGATTTCACGAAAGCACACAACAGGCTCGAGGATTACGAGCCTTTCTTCACAAGATGGAACGACGAGGAAATGGCCAACATCGGCTACACGATGTGCTGCCAGATTGATGTGATGATGAACGGATATCTGGCAACGCTCGAAGACAGATTCAGGAAGGAAGGCGGGATGAAGGAGCGCATGTACAGAGTGCGCACCGGATATCGAGCAGAACAAGACCGCAAGATGAAAGAGATGGAAGCCACCATCAAGCGGCAGAAACAGAGAATCAAAGACCTCGAGGCAGAACTGGAGAGAATAAAAAAGACAAAAGAAGAAAAATAAGGAGGATGGAAGAGGAGAGAGAAGAGGATGAAAGAGGAAATCCTCTCTCATCCTCTAAAATCCTCTCTCATCCTCTAAAAATCCCAGGTGGCCAGGATTATCTGAAAATTTCAGATAATCCTGGCCACCTAAAATTGAAAAACAACTTAATATAATTAGTGTGAGAAAATTCATATTTAATTAGTAATCATATCCAAGAAGCTGATCCTCCATGTTGTAAGCTAACATGTTGTCATTGTTCATACATGCCTCGTATGTGGCATTCTTGATCTCCTTTGTCACCTTGCCAAATGCCACGGCACCTTCGTGGGATATTTTGTGCATGTAGGTCTTTGCTGTTGTTGCCAACTGCTCTACTGAGACTTCGTTGTTACGACTGTACATGTCGAGGGTGATGTCCATTACGGCGATGATCAAACCAACAAATGTGATGAGGATAAGCTTTGACAATTTCATGATTTCTATTTTTTGAAGGGTGATTATTTTTTTGTTTTTATTTCTCTTTTTTCGTCAAGGACCTTGTTTGTTCCTTTTGACAATGCAAAGTTAAGTCTGCTTTTGCCGGTCCACAACTATTTTCCTTTTTTTCGCCTCACTTCGTTGCGACACCCATCATCATTTGCGACAAATGGATTTCAAGCCAAAAAAATCTGTCGCAAAAGGGATTAAAATGTGAAAAAAGAACATATCGACTCGCCTGATAGACTTGGTCATAAGATGAGTACAGTTGAAAGCATGTAAAAGTGTCAATCATCATATATTTTATATTAGATACAATATAGTTTGGAAATAAAAATGAAATTTTATATCTGAAACAATATAATTTAATAAAAATATTGTAATTTTGCATTCGAAACAATATAATTTATATGGAAAGAACAAAATTATCAGCGGTGGTAAAGGCTTTGCGCAAGGAATATGGCCTTACACAAGAAGACCTTGCCATGAAATCTGGGGTAGGCTTGTGTTTTGTACGTAATCTGGAACAGGGAAAGGCTACGTTGAGAATGGATAAGGTCAACCAGCTCCTTGACCTGTTTAACTATGAACTGACTGCAACCAAAAAGCAATGAGACAAGCTGAGATATATCGAAAGGAAATCCTTGCAGGCATTCTAACAGAAGATGGTGGTGAATACCTCTTCTGTTATGACGAAGCGTACCTCACACGTGGAGATGCGCAGCCTGTTAGTTTGACACTTCCGTTACAGAAAGAGGCATTCGTTAGTCCTGTATTATTTCCGTTTTTTGACGGACTGATACCCGAGGGTTGGTTGCTTGATGTGGCACTTCGCAACACCGATATCAGCATTCTTGATCGCATGTCGTTATTACTTTTATGTTGTAAGGAATGTATAGGTTCTGTCAGTGTAGTGCCTATAAATAAAGAAGGAGGTGACAATGTGTAAATGTCTCTACTGCTATCAAGAACTGGAAGAAGGTCAGAAAGACTATCATCCACGTTGTGCCAGAAAGTTCTTTGGAACAAAAGATGTGCCCTTGTTAGAGTACAAACATAAAGAACTTGACCGACTCGCCGAACAGGTGATTCGCGCCCAAACTTCACTGACGGGGGTGCAACCCAAACTGTCGTTGAACCTCAGCAAACACGATGGTTGTAATCGTCTGACCATCGTAGGACTTTGGGGCGACTATATATTAAAGCCTCAGACAGATAGTTACGAACAGCTGCCAGAAAACGAGGACTTAACGATGCACCTTGCAGAAGCGGCAAAGATAAGTGTCGTGCCTCATAGCCTTATCCGTCTGGCTGATGGAAAACTGGGTTACATAACAAAGCGTATTGACCGTACCAAAAATGGCGATAAGATAGACATGGAAGATATGTGTCAACTCACGCTGCACCCTACGGAATATAAATACAAAGGGTCGCATGAACAAATAGCCAAGACGATTGTACTGTATAGTAACACGCCAAAACTCGACCTCACGAATTACATGCAACTGCTTCTCTTCTGTTTTATCACTGGCAATAACGACATGCATCTGAAGAACTTCTCGCTCTACAGACCTTCAGAGCGTTATCAACTGACGCCTGCCTATGACCTCCTCAATGTTGCCATCGCTAATCCTAAGGACAAGGAGGAATTGGCACTTACTCTTTCGGAAAAGAAGACAAGACTTCGCATGGATGACTTTCTGAATGCAGCAAAGACAATGGGGCTGGAAATAAATGTGGTGCAACATCTCATTACAGGTCTTCATAAGGCACTCCCCAAGTGGCAAAAGCTCATATATGAATCTTTCCTCAGCGAAGAGAAGAAACAAGCGTATGAAGAACTCATAATTTCACGATTGGATAGATTAAAAAAGGAACAAGTGGATTAAAAAAAGGATAGCATGTAGCCGACTACAAGGTAGAGGATAGTGTCACATAAATACACCTCTGTACATGACACCTCAAGTTTAATTGAAGTTTGTCGAGAGCAAGCGATTTATCCAAATGTGTGTTAGGTATTATCAACATCCTATTTGAGCACAAAAATCAGCTTATGAATACATCTTTTGCACAAAAAATAAAAATGTGAGCCATTAAAAGGCTAATTGCCGATATAACCAAAGGTTATTCGAGAGATTTTTTGCAACTTTGTAACCAATAAAAGACATTGTCCGTTAAGAATAATATGGCAAAGAAAGTATTAAAAGAGAAATCAATAGAGGAGGCTCTATGGGAGTCTGCCAACAAGCTGCGTGGTTCTGTGGAACCATCGGAGTATAAGCACGTGGTGCTTAGCCTCATCTTCCTGAAATATGCGAACGACCGCTTCACAGAGCGGCGTAATGAATTGGTGGCAGACGGCAAGGGAGCCTTTGCCGATAATCCTGTGTTCTATAATGCTAAGAACGTCTTTTATCTGGAACCTGAAAGCCGCTGGGATTTCCTGATTGAAAATGCCAAACAGAACGATATAGCCATCAAAATAGACAAGGCTTTGGCAAAAGTGGAGCAAAATAACCCTACGCTGAAGGGTGCTTTGCCCAGCAACTATTATGCAGGTCTGTCGCTCGACCGCACAAAACTCGCTGCCCTGCTTGATGAAATCAACAAGATTGACACCCTGAAAGACCCAGAGAACGACCTCATTGGGCGTGTATATGAATACTTTCTTGGCAAGTTTGCCATTGCCGAAGGTAAGGGCAAAGGAGAATATTACACTCCCAAGACCATTGTCAACCTCATAGCCGAGATGATAGAGCCTTATCGTGGAAAAATATATGACCCCTGTTGTGGTTCTGGAGGTATGTTTGTGCAAAGTATGAAGTTTATTGAGGCTCATCATGGTAACAAGCGTGACATCTCTGTCTATGGGCAGGAATATACCAATACCACCTACAAACTGGCAAAGATGAATCTTGCCATTCGTGGTATAGCCTGCAATTTGGGTGAAATGGCCGCAGACACCTTCCACAACGACCAGCATAAGGACTTGAAAGCAGATTTCATTATGGCAAATCCACCATTTAATCAAAAGGCTTGGAGGGCAGATAATGAATTGGTGGACGATCCGCGTTGGGTGGACAACAAAAGAGGAAATGGAGCAAGATACGAAACCCCGCCCACCAGCAACGCCAACTATGGGTGGATTTTGAACATTGTGAGCAAACTTTCTGCCAACGGCACTGCAGGCTTCCTATTGGCAAATGGAGCTTTGAGCGGTGATGGCACGGAGTTGGCTATCCGCAAACAGTTGTTGCAGAACAAATTGGTGGAAGCCATCGTCATCCTGCCAAGAAATATGTTCTATTCAACAGATATCAGCGTGACGCTGTGGATTCTGAACAACAACAAGAAGGCTCGCACGGTGGAACAGAACGGCAAGATGGTTCGCTATCGCAATCGTGAGGATGAGGTGCTGTTCATCGACCTGCGCCAATGGGGAGAACCATTCGAGAAGAAATACATTCAGTTTTCTACGGAGCAGATACAGAAGATTGCAGAGAATTTCCATAACTGGCAGCGTGTAGAGACGTCACAGTGTGGCGTCTCTACCAAGTACCACAACGAACCAGAATATTGCTACTCCGCCACTCTCGACGAGATTGAGAAGAAAGGTTGGAGCCTCGTGCCAAGCAAATACATCGAGTTCCGTAATCGTGACGAGCAGATTGACTTCGATAAGAAAATGAAGCAGTTGCAAACCGAAATACGCGACCTCCTTCTACAAGAGGAAGAGAGTAACAAGGAACTGAAATCACTCTTTGAAAAGTTAGGATATGGACTTGAATAATCAAATCATCATATATCAGACAGAGGACGGGCAGACGCAAATTGATGTTCGTCTTGAAAATGATACAGTATGGCTGACACAGGCTCAGATGGCAGAGCTGTTTGAGACTGATCGTACGTCAATAGTTCGTCACATAAACAACATCTATAAAGTGGAAGAACTTGACAGAGAGTCAACTTGTGCAAAAATTGCACAGGTTCAAGTTGAGGGCAAGAGGACTGTAAAACGAAACATTCCATACTTCAATTTAGACATGATTATCTCTGTTGGCTATCGTGTAAATTCCAAACGAGGTGTAAGATTCCGTCAATGGGCGAACAATGTCTTAAAGCAGTACCTCATCAAGGGCTATGCCGTTAATGAACGTATGCGCAAGGAACAGATTGGCGAGTTGCGCCAACTGGTAGGTATGCTTGGACGCACCATACAGAGTCAGCCACTTCTGTCTAATGACGAGACCAATGCCCTGTTTGAGGTGGTAACAGACTATACTTACGCCCTTGATACCCTCGACAACTATGATTACGAGCGGCTTACTATCAATAAGACCACAAAAGAAGAGCCTTTTCATGCTACTTACGAGAATGCCATGGAGGCTATTGACGGCTTGCGCAAGAAATTTGGTGGATCAGTTCTCTTTGGCAACGAGAAGGACGACTCTTTCAAAAGCAGTATCGGTCAGATATACCAAACCTTTGGCGGTGACGTCACGAAGAATCACTCCTTCAGTGACGGCAACAAGCGCATTGCCGCCACCTTGTTCCTTTGGTTCCTCAACAATAATCACATTCTCTATCATCCTGACGGCAGCAAACGTATAGCAGACAGCACCCTTGTAGCCCTCACGTTAATGATTGCTGAGAGCAGGACCGAAGAAAAGGATGTCATGGTGAAAGTTGTTGTCAATCTGATAAACAAAAACAACGATGAGTAAAGCGGAATATAAGCGTTTAGGCGACTATATTAGAGAAGTGAATGTTCGTAATCGGGATTTGAAGGTTACAAATTTACTGGGTGTAAACTTATCCAAGCAGTTTTTTCCTTCGATTGCAAACATCGTAGGAACTGATTTGTCCAAGTATAAGATAATAGGAAAAGGGCAATTCGGATGTAAGTTCATGAGTGTTGGGCGTGATGGAATTCTTCCTATTTCATTGATGCAAGATGACAAACCTGCTATAATTTCAAGTGCTTATTATGTATTTGAAGTAAAAGACCAAAAGGTTTTACTTCCTGAATATCTAATGATGTGGTTACGTCGTCCTGAATTTGACAGGCAACTGTGGTTTTACTCTGGTGGTGATGTTCGTGGAGGTGTTAACTTTGATGACTTTTGCGAAATGCCAATTGTTATCCCACCCATCACTCGTCAACGTGAAATCGTATCTGAATACGAAACGCTGACAAACCGCATCCGTCTTAACAATAAAATGATTCAGCACCTCGAAGCCACCGCCCAAGCCCTCTACCGCAAAATGTTCGTAGAACCAGTAGAGACGCCACAATGTGACGTCTCTAAATTGCCCGAAGGTTGGAGAATGGGAACCATACAGGAAATTGCAAATGTTAAGAACGGAAAGTCCATAGTTCCGACAGAAGGCAATGTTCCCGTTTATGGAGGAAACGGAATTGTTGGTTATACAAATATCTCTAATGCAAACGGAATTGTTGTCATTGGACGAGTCGGTATTAATTGTGGCTCTTTGTTTTTGCACCAAAGAGAATGTTATGTAAATGACAACTCAATGATGGCTATTCCCAATGATAATGATCTAATCTTTTTGTACTGGACGTTAAAACAGATTGATTTGAATAGCCAAAGTGAAGGCTCTGGTCAGCCTTTGCTAACTCAGTCTATAATATATAACCAAGAATGTGTTATTCCAGATATAACCTTGAGGGCAGAATTTAACGATCAAGGGCAAATTATATACAGGAACAAAGTTCTTATGGAACAAGAAAACGAGAAATTAATCGAATTACAGTCTTTGCTATTGGCAAAGATGGGGCAATAAATAAAGAAAATTATGGAATGGTTTAAAGGTTTAAATGTTGGGGTTCAAGCTGCAATAATTAGTGCTGCTGTAAGTATTTTTTTATACATTTTAGGAGCACTAGTCAATTGGTTTCGAGAGAAATACATGTTAAGTTATAAATTAAAAAAGGAATATACTTTTAATCAGAAAATGCATATTAAAGAAAGACTTGCAAAGAGCAAAACTCCATTAATAAAAGCGGCTGAAGATTTGAACTATCGCTTATGGGATTTTTCAGTTAATATTGATAAAGGTTGGCATAGGAATAACGATCAGGAGATACAAACACCTTTTTATGGTTATTATCTAAAAAGTTTTGTTTATCGCTTATTGAGTTTTTTCTATTGGATAGATAAAGCAGAAAATGATATCTATGATTTTGATTTTTCTCTTGCAGATAAATCTGATCAAGTTTATGTGAAGTATGTAAAAACTATGGAGAATTTTTTCTGTGAAAAACTCCTCATCAAAGATTTGATTGCAGATAACCCAGAAGATAGTAGTCATCATTTTTATAAAAATGTATTAAGTTACTTTATATCCTATATGGAAAACGATGGCAGATTGCTTACTTTTGATCAGTTTACTTCAAAAGTAGAAAATGATTTTAGTCCAATAGGATCTGTGTTTTCTTACATTAGAGAAATCCAAAATAATAAGGATGACCCTAAATATAACATTATCATATCTTTTCACCTTTTCCTGATGTTATTCCTTAATAAATATGGATTAGACTATCAACAAACTGATAGAAAAAAGTTTCATGATATTGTAGAGAAAAAATATAAGGACAAAATAGTAATAAAAAAAGAATTGTTATCATTCTTAGAACAAAACAAGATTCTGAATGAGATGACATGGATAAGAAAAGAATTAAATATAAAAACTAATAGAAATTCTTTCTTTGCAACCATTAATAAGTAAGTATTATTATATATCATACTTCAACGAACATACCTTGGAGTAGACCATCATGGAACTGCTGGAACATCAGGGCTATGAACATAAGAATGGTGAGACAATTCACAAAGAGTTGTCGGAAGTAGTGCTGAGGGACTACGTACGGATGTATTTTTTGAATATCGTGTAAATAATTTTGGTTTATGAAGAATGATTCAATTATATGCGATGTGTTTAAGCTGATAAAACGGGATGACTTGGTTATTCCAAATTATCAACGGCCCTACAAGTGGAATAACCACAATGTGGAGGATTTGCTGGAGGATATTAGCGAAGCAATAAAGAACTATAGACTGTTTGGAACAGATTTCAAGTACCGTATAGGAACGGTTATTCTTCATAAAGAAGATAAAAAGGGAAACATAGTGGATGGTCAACAACGAATTGTTACGTTGTTGCTGATATATCTGTATCTCAATCCTGGCTTCAAATGCAAGTTGCTTGAACGAGAATTTAGGGATAAGACCACCTTGTCGAATATTCAGGACAATTATCGATTCATAAAGGAATGGTTTTCACTGAAAAGTGAAGATGAGAAAAAGGCTTTTTCGGATGCTTTTGAAGATGTGTTGGAGGTGGTTGTGGTTAGTGTAAAACACCAATCGGAAGCATTCCAATTGTTTGACTCTCAGAATACCCGTGGACGTGCTTTAGACCCTCACGACCTGCTGAAAGCATATCATCTACGCGAGATGAAAAAAACTCCATTTGAGATGGAACATGCGGTTGAGCAATGGGAGGCAAAGAAGACGGATGATATTAGGGATTTGTTTGATTTGTACTTGTTCCGCATCATAAATTGGAGTCAAGCTCAGAAGTCAAAAAAGTTTACAGCGAAGGAGATTGACATATTTAAGGGAGTGAAAGTGGAGTCGGCATATACTTATGCAAATCGTGCTTTTAAGGCGATGCCATATTTCCAGATTACAGAACCATTTATTGCAGGTGGAGACTTTTTCGAGATGACAGATCATTATTTGGAGATGCTTGATGATATCCTTAAGGAGATTGACAGGAATGTGGCTTTTGAAGATCTAAAAAATATTCTTCCTGTGGATAAAGATGATAGGTCGGTTAGGGACGGTGTGGATCGTGGCTCAGTTGGATTCAAATATGCATGCAATTTGTTTTATTGTGCTTTGATGTGCTATTATGATAGGTTCCACAACTTTGACGAAATGGCTGTGAAGAAACTGTTTACTTGGGCGATGATGATACGTGTGGACGTGGAGAACTTGGGCTTTGATTCCATTAACAAATATGCAGTGGGAGAACAGAATAATTTGTACACGAACAATGTTCCAATGTTTACGAGAATTGTAAATGCGCGAAAGCATACTGACATTTCCAACATCAAAATTGTTTGTTTACGTGATCCAGACAAGGCAAATGCGGAGAAATGGAATAAATTGTATATAGCATTGAAAAAAATAAATGGTAAGTAAGATGGAAGCAAATCTTATAAGTAAATTTAGTATACTTTCAGAGACTTCGAATTTGTTTGAAACCCAAGACAAATATGTGATTCCTTTGTATCAACGAGCGTTTGCTTGGAAGGAGAAGGAATTGGTGCAATTGGTAGAAGATGTTAATGGTTCGAAAGGGCATTATTATATAGGTTCGCTGATTGTATATAATGATGAGCAACATACTAATGTTTACGAGGTGATAGACGGGCAACAACGTCTTACTTCGCTTTTCTTGCTGTTGGCTTGCTTGAATATTGATGTTAGCCCAGATTCGCTATCTTTTGCTTGCCGTGACAAGTCAAACTATACCTTAGGAAAACTGAAGAAATTAAAAGAGGATAATTGGGATGGAGTAGATGCTGACAGGGTCGAGGAGAATATACTGGCTGGATTGAAAATCCTGAAGAATGAGTTGACAAAGATTGATGTGGAGAATTTCAAGGAGAAACTTCGCGATGTGGTTTTGTTTAGGATTCAGGTGCCAAAGCATACAGACCTGAATCGCTATTTTGAAATAATGAACACACGTGGAGAACAGTTGGAACAGCATGACATCTTGAAGGCGACTTTAATGAGCTTTTTGAATGAGAAGGATCACGCTGTTTTTGCAAAGATATGGGATGCTTGCAGTGATATGTCGGGCTATGTTCAGATGAATTTCGATACAACTGCAAGAGGCGTCATTTTTGATGGAAACTGGGAGGGCTATCCTTCAGATGAATGGGATGATTATGAGGATATCGTTGCAAAAAGAAAGTCACGAAAGAAAGAAGAACTCACAATCGCAGATGTAATTAAACAGAGGGAAAGAATCGTGACAGATGAGATTGTAGATAAAGATGATGTTCAGAGAAGGTTTGAAAGTATCATAACTTTTCCATTTTTCTTACTGCACTGTTTGAAAGTATATGTTTCGTTTTATAAACTGGTGGGTAAAAGAAGTAAGAATCTGGTTGATGAGTTATTGGATGATAAAAAATTGACGGAACAATTTGACCGTGTGTTGGATATTTTGGACGAAGAGAAAAAAGAACAATTCGCTAAGCGATTTGTAGTGCTTATGTTGCAGGTTCGTTTTTTGTTTGACAGCTATATTATTAAACGAGAATATTCGAGCGACAACAACGATGGTGCGTGGAGCCTCAAGGAATTGCATGTTTCGGGGCCGCAAAACAAGAAGAAGCCTTATTTCTCGAATACCAGAATAAATTGTCCTCGTGAATGGGACCAAGGAAGAAGGAGTGCCAAAAGAAATAAAAACGTGCTGATGCTTCAATCCGCTCTACGTGTTTCATACACATCTCCAAAGGTGATGCACTGGATTACGGTACTGTTGGATTGGCTCTATTGTATGGATGAGAATGTATTTAGAGAGAATTTATATAAGTATGGGAATCGAACGGAAAGTATTTTGAAAAATGCTGTACGAAATGATTTTCTGGAAGAATGTCCTAATGGTTCCTATATGCTTGGCGTGAATACCCCTCATGTGGTTTTCAACTACTTGGATTATTTGTTGTGGAAAGAAGATGAAGAACGGGGTAATAAAAAGTATAGTGATTTCATTTTTGAATTTAGAAACTCTGTGGAACATTGGTATCCTCAACACCCTTCAGAAGGAACTTTTGAAAAATGGGAAGGAAAAGGCTACGACACTTTCGGAAACCTGTGTATCATACCACGAAATGTGAATTCAAAGTTCTCCAATATGTCGCCTGAGGCAAAGAAGAGCACATTTAAGAATATGATAGACAAGGGTAGTTTGAAGTTGCGAATTATGCGAGACGAAACTAAGCAAGTTGATAGTCGTTCTGCAAGTTACCGCTGGAGAGACGAGGTTTGCAAACAGCATGAGTATAGGATGATAGCGTTACTGAAAAAAGCTATCGATGAAAATGAAGAATGAATATTTTTTTTAATATTAAAGATATAAGGATATGTCTGGTTTCAATGAACATACCTTGGAGTTAGCCATCATGGAGCTGTTTGAGCAACAGGGCTACAGCTACGTGAATGGCGAGACGATTCATAAGGAATTGTCGGAAGTTCTGCTGAAAGACGACCTGCGGATTTATCTGATGGACAGATATGCCCATGAGGGAATCACGCCCTTGGAGGTGGAGCGAGTCATTGCGAAGCTGACAGCAGACAATGGAGCCCCACTCTATCAGCAGAACGCGCAGACGTATCGACTGATGACGGAGGGCTTCACCATCAAGCGTGAGGATGCCTCAATGCCAGACCTGTTCGTGGAAGTGATAGACTTCGAACATATTGATAGGAATATCTTCAAGGTGGTGAACCAACTGGAGATAAAAGGTCTGGAGAAACGCATACCAGATGGTATTGTCTATGTAAATGGTTTGCCAGTGGTGGTGATGGAGTTCAAGAGTGCCGTGAAGACGGATGCCACCATTATGAATGCCTTTACCCAACTTACGGTGCGCTACCGTAGGGACATCCCCGCCTTGTTCCGCTACAACGCCTTTGTGGTCATCAGTGACGGTGTGAATAACAAATATGGCACACTTTTCACTCCTTACGATTTCTTTTATGCCTGGCGCAAGGTGGAAAGAAAAGACAAGCCTGGGGATGGCATAGATTCCCTGCATACGATGATGCATGGTCTTTTCCGCAAGGAGCGGCTGCTGAGTGTGATGAAAGATTTTGTGTTCTTCCCTGACAACTCAAAACGTGAACTAAAGATTGTCTGCCGCTATCCTCAGTTCTTTGCTACTCACAGGCTATATGAAAACATTCTGGAGCATTCTCACATCAATATCATGGGTGATGGCAAGGGTGGAACGTATTTCGGTGCGACAGGATGTGGCAAGAGCCTGACAATGCTGTTCTTGACGAGAATGTTGATGCGCAGTCGTCATTTGGCATCGCCCACCATCGTCTTAATTACCGACCGCACAGACTTGGATGACCAACTATCAGCACAGTTCGTGAATGCCAAACAGTTCATTGGTGACGAGACAGTCATCAATGTGGAGACACGCAGGGAGTTGGGCGAAAGACTGCGAGGCAGGAAGAGCGGAGGCGTGTTCCTAACCACAATCCAAAAGTTCTCGGAGGATACTGATTTGCTTTCAGAACGTGCCAATATCATCTGCATCTCTGACGAGGCTCATCGCTCCCAAGCCAATGTAGAGCAAAATGTGAAGATTACAGATAAGGGCGTGAAGCGCAGTTATGGCTTTGCCAAGTATCTGCATGAATCATTGCCTAATGCCACCTACGTGGGATTTACTGGCACTCCCATAGACTCAACCATCGATGTTTTTGGCGAGGTGGTGGACAGTTACTCGATGACTGAATCTGTTGCGGATGGCATCACACGCCGCATCGTGTATGAGGGCCGAGCCGCCAAGGTGTTTGCCGACCACAAGCAACTTCAGGAGATAGAGAACTATTACAAGAAATGTGAGGAGGAGGGTGCCAACGAATATCAGATTGAGGAAAGCAAGAAGGCTGTCACTCAAATGAACAAGATATTGGGCGACCCTCAACGTTTGGCTGTCGTTGCCAGAGATTTCGTGGAGCATTATGAAAAGCGAATCGAGGAAGGCAGTACTGTTTGTGGCAAGGCTATGTTCGTATGCTCCAGCCGGCAGATTGCCTATGACTTATACAAGCAGATAATAGCCATCCGTCCTGAATGGGAAGCAGAACGCATCAAGATGGTGATGACCCGCACGAAAGATGACGAACAGGATTTATATGACATACTTGGTACGGACGAAGATAGGAAGAAGTTGGACGTGAAGTTCAAAGACCCCGATTCGGAATTCAAGATAGCCATCGTTGTGGATATGTGGATTACGGGCTTCGACGCGCCCTGTCTCGACACAATGTATATCGACAAGCCATTGCAAAAGCATACGCTCATACAGACCATTTCACGTGTGAATCGTGTGTATGAGGGCAAGGACAAGGGACTTGTGGTGGACTACTTGGGCATCAAGAGCAACATGAACAATGCCTTGAAACAATATGCCGGTGGTGGTGACATGGGCGAGAACGTGGAAACCATCGAGAAGTCGCTGACAATGGTGAAGGACGAATTGGATATCTTGCGAAGGATGTTTGCCCAATTCGACTATTCGAAGTTTTCTACTGGGACGCCATTGGAGCAGTTGGAAACACTAAAACATGCGGCAGAGTTTATCCAAAGTACAGAAAACACCCAGAATCTCTTTATGGGGCATGTCAAAAAGATGAAGTCTGCCTTCAACATCTGTTCCAACCACGATGACATAACTGACCACGACCGAGAGGATATACATTTCTTCACAGCTGTACGTTCCATCATCTACAAATTGACAAAGGGTGATGCGCCCGATGTGACACAGATGAACCGAAGGGTGAGTGAAATGCTTCAGAAAGCCCTGCAGTCGGAAGGCGTGGAAGAAGTAGCTCAGGTGAATGTGAACACCAAGGACATCGACCTCTTCAGCGAGGAATATATGGCAAGACTCCAGAAACTGAACCTACCGAATACGAAAGTGAAGCTGATGGAGAAACTGCTGCGTACCGTGATTGGTGAGTTCAAGAAAGTCAACAAGATAAAGGGTGTGGACTTCACCAAACGACTGAATGCACTTGTCGCAAGATACAACGACCGGAGCGACAATGCCGTGTTTGCCCAGGAAGTGCTTGACGAAGTGGCAAATCAGATGGCGGAACTCTTGAAGGAGGTGAACAAGGAGAAGAAATCGTTCAAGGACTTGGGCATCACATACGAAGAAAAGGCTTTCTATGACATTCTGAAAGAAATTGCCCATAAGTTTGGCTTTGAATATCCAGAGGACAAATTGCTCGTGTTGGCAGCAGCCGTAAAGAAAATGGTGGATGACAAATCTAAATACACCGACTGGGCAAACCGCGACGACATCAAAGCCGAGTTACAGATGGACTTGATTCTGATTTTGGCGGAACATGGATATCCTCCAGTTCCACAAGATGATGTCTTCAAGGAAATCTTTGAGCAGGCAGAAAACTTCAAGAAATATGAGCAAGCAGATGATGAAGAGACGGGAAAAACAGTTCCTGTCATCACTATGTATCCTCAAATTGAGGAAGAAGAGGGGATGATGGTTGCGGCTGAACAATTTGAGTGCTACAAATGGAATCGCTTTGATCAGAACATTATAGATTTCTTCGGTAAAGATAAAACCATCCTTGTTGGATGCTACAAAGGGAAGAAATATTTGGAATGGATATTGTCTAATCATATTTACAATGTGAGATTGGGCAAGACGAAAGGCTCTATGGAAGAAAACAAGGAATTATTCGGTCAAACTTCTCTTTTGGTCCTTTATGAACTTGGCAAACCCAATAAATTGTCTGCTTACAGAATTACAAGCAACAAGGAAATGGGCAAGGATGAACTGATTAGTTTGGGCTATCCGAATCCCAAACCAAGAAAGAGTTATATGACATTTAGTGTTTCTCCTCTTGATATGGATTTAAGTTTATTGGTAAATCAGCATCTGATAGAGAAACTGATAGACATAAATCCAGATAATGCTAAAGGAACGCCTGTGTTTATTGAACCATAGGATAGTAAAAGAGCCTATAAAAGAGAGCCTCAAGATGGCTTCGGGTTACTTTCTTAACTTGTTGTTAGGCGAGCAATGGGACTTTCGAAACAGATACCTGCACATACAAACTACGGAAGAGTGATATGAAGGATAAAAGAGGGTGTGTCAAAATAGGCATGCCCTCTTATTTGTTAAAAAATGCTCAAAGGCCGAACTTTCCCAAGCTCGGCCTTTGTTATGTCGTAAAGATT
>ONAG01000033.1 GCA_900315745.1 uncultured Prevotellaceae bacterium | reverse complement strand
ATGCAGTTCCTGCTGAACTTGCAACCAGAAGAAATCGTGCTTGAACCGATGGACATTGATGAAATTAACCGTATGGCATCAGAGTTCCTGGGACAATAGCTTTTCGAGATTCATCAAGGAAACTCGGATATTTTGAGTAAATCGTGTGCAGAATGTGCAGTACATGCTCATAATGTTTCCCAAATGTTTCCCAGATTCGCTGTAATGTGCTGATAATCAGTGCTCGTTGGCCGCCGCCCAGGCAGCTGTAGAGGAATAAACTACAGAATGTGATAATTAGTGAGATACGAGGCAAGGACTTGGAAAACAGGTTCTTGCCTCGGTTCTTTTCTGACCATTCTGCTCATAACAATGCGAATCATATTAATGTCAAAACTTAAGTTGAACCTTATGAGAATAGCTCATCAATTGTTACGACCTTCTGGACCTTTCCGCTATGCTTTCCATGAACAAGTCCAAAGGTGGTTACTAACGTAAGATGAACAGTTTGTTTGGCAGATAGAGTTTTCTTAAGCATTTCTACGCGGTGGAGCATTTTGGTTTCCTCTTCCTTGTCAATGGATAAGGGTGTACCGTAAAACTTCATCTCGCAGAGGTTTACTATATTGTCATCGCGTTGAATTAAAAGGTCTATCTGTACTCCTGCTTTTTGTTCTGTACCAGGTACATTCCACGCGGAGACTGAAGTCCTGACTCCACCTATTTCCAGTGCTCGTTTAATCTGAGTTATGTGTTGCCAGCAAACCTGCTCAAAGGCAATACCTCGCCATGCTTTCATCACATCTGATGTGAAATTATCATTGATGAATGTGGCATTCTCCTGATTCTTTTCCACATACTTCAGCCAAAACAGGCAGAAGTTGTCGATGAGCTTATAATACTCGCCAGTTCCTTTTCCGTAAGGGCTATAACGCAAGATGAAGTCGCTCTCTGCAAGTACAGACAGCGTGTCGCTAAGTCCCCCCCCAAAAGGGAGTCCCGTGGCAGATGCTATCTCCTCACGTGTAAAACCATAATTACGAGTGGCAAGAAAACGGATAATCTTTCTGCAGTCTTCCGAATTCGTAAAGATTGCCTTGAAGAGACGATTGAACTCGTCTTTCAGTCTTGGCTTTCTACCGAATAGAATCATGTCAGTATTCCTCTCGAAGCTATAGCCCTTGCGGAAATAACTGAGGTAATAGGGAATTCCACCAAAAACCATATATGACTGAACTATGTCGTAACGAGATACTTCTATATTCTCATGTTCAAAATAGTCTTCACATTCTTTTAGTGTGAAAGGATATACTTTGATCTCGTCAGTAAGTCGACCATAAAGTCCTCCTTTGCTTCTCGACAGATTGCTTAGCATCCAAGATGTTGCGCTGCCACATACAACGAGCATCACATTATCTCGGCCATTGCACCATCCATTCCAGAAGTTCTCAAAAGCAGACAGGAAGCGGCTTCGAGGTGTGTCCATCCAAGGCAGTTCATCTATGAAAATCACCATGCGCTGACCATTGTCGAGTTTCATGAGCAATTGTTCCAGTTGGTAGAACGCCTCCATCCATGACTTGGGTTGTTTGAAGCCTTCAAGACCATGATTCAGCATGGAGTAGTAGAAACTCTCCAACTGTGTTTTCATGCGATTCTTTTTGTCTTCCTTATCAACAGGCGATACCCCTGTATGCTGAAAGGTGAACTTATCTTTCAAGGCTTGCTTGATGAGATATGTCTTACCAACTCGCCGCCTACCATAAACAGCAACGAATTCAGGACGGTCACTATAGTAGAGTCGCTCCAACTCTTCTATCTCATGTTTTCTTCCAACAATTGTACTCATATTGATTATATTTTGCCGCAAAGGTAATAAAAATGCACTACACGGCAAAATAAAGATAATCTTATTCTGCCAGTTTGTGTATTTTTTAACATGTATGGCAGGTTTGATGTGTGTTTCACCTTGTAATTATGACCTTAACTGAAAAAGGTTGTAACTTTTGGGATAGTTAAACTTAAATGGTTATTGCTATAATCACAATCTTATTAATAGTGTTTACACCTTATTGTTCCTTATACCAGTATTGGTTGCCAATTCTGGCTGTTGAAAATTCTTGTTGTCAGGCTACAAACAAGGAAAAATGGTCAGTCCATATTTTTTTTTCAAAAAAAACAAACATATTCTGCAAAAGAAACGTGAAAATTGAGTATGAGATTTGGTGGAATCTAAGTTTTTCTTTAATTTTGCATGCAAAACTTGCCAAATAGTGTTACTAAAGGCAATCGCTCTTTATAATATTGAGGCATAGACAGTGAAAGGTTGCGAGACTGAATGTCGAGCAATTTAGTGTAAAACCATAATTGAAATATGACATAGAAAAGAGAATCATCTGTCATTCAGCATGTTAATCTTGCAATTAGCATGTGAAAATGTGCGGAACATGACTGAAAAAGAGTAGCCTGTACATTGCACTAACTCAGTAAGTCGTTGATTTTCAACTATCGTTAACCGCCGTTCAGGCCATAGTAGAAGAATAAGTCTAATTTCAAGTTGGGCAAGTCGTAAGGTGGATTGCCCAACTATAAAAAATTATTGTTACGTATGGATGCATTTGAAAGATTGGGTACTATATGCCTTATTCTTACTTGCGTAGTGTTGGTGCCGATTGTTATCCGCATGCACAGCAACTATCTCTTGTTGGGGCTTATGATTATCGCAACAGCTCCCATCATGTGGATTGCAGGGCTTAATATCCTGGATTTCCTCACGAAACCATTTAGTGAAAAAGGCGTTAAGGGATTCCTTAGTTGGGTTATCGCCATTATCCTTGCATTGGTGGTCTATGCTGCCTTTTTCTTCATTTTGCTATTCATGTTTAAGTGGCTAATGCTGTAAGCAATTCGCAACCAACCGAACATTAATTCACAAGGGGAGATAATGCGTCTCCCCCTTGTGGTGTATTTACTTTATGGCACGTTTTTTCATCGTCCCATTCATATTGATAGATTGTTTTTATAGGTGACATTCATGGTGCTTTTGATTCTCGGTCACAAAGCCAGCATTGCTTCTACAGAAATGGCAACGGTTAATTATAACACCTACTTTGCCAACCAATGCACCTTAAAATATAAGAGGTAAACAGGTTTTTGTACAAATCTAAGATATTTGTAGAAATGAAATTTGAGATTTTGAAGCCTGAAGCTATCTACGGCTCAGGGAAGAAAGACATTCAGGAGGATTGCATGTTCCCTGCTTTAGGGGAAGGCACCATCCATGACCGCCTTTTCATTGTTGCTGATGGAAAAGGAGGTGATGGAAAAGGTTTTAGGGCAAGTGAGTATTTATGCAAGACTGTCGGAGACTTCTTCTATCAGAATACATGTTCTGACGAACCATTGGAAGATGATGTTCTCGACAACGCATTGCAGTTTGCAAGAGAAAAACTTAATGACAACTATGGAGATTCACTTGGTGCCAGTTTTGCCCTCTTGTATTTTCATAGGCATGGATGCCTTGCAGCACATGTTGGCAACTCAAAGGTTTATCACATAAGGCCCAAGGAGCGTCTCATGCTTTACAAGTCGATAGACAACAATGGCATCTTAAGACCAGGGGATGGTTCGAACATGACAATGGTCAAGGCAAATATCACACAGGTAAAGTATGGTGACTATTTCTTGTTGATGACCCAGGGTGCCAAACAAATGGTGAATGACGACGAACTGATGGATATCGTCTGTGAGCCGGTCAACGATAAGACAAAGATGTTGAGACTGGGCAAGTACATCAAAGATTCTGACGACAACTATTCCGTGTATCTTGTGCATGTGAGTGGTGTGATGAATGAGGCTCTTGACGAGAACCTGCCCGACAACGAACGTCAGCTGATGGAACAGGCTGCAAAGATGGAGGTTGTCAAGGAAGTCAAGGCGACAAACACACAAACCACACAGCCACATCAAGACACAGTCAGGGAGATAGGCAAGCAACAAAGCAAGGTGTCGCAGCAACATGTTGCCCGCAACCCGCAGCACCTTGAAGGAAAGCAACAAGAGTATGACCATTCTGAGAATCATTTGGAGGAAAGACAGCATGAGGAGAGAAGCTTTCCTGTAGTTACTGCTACCGCCTGCCTCATAGTGCTGATGGCTCTTGGATTCTGGTTCTGGTCTCAAAGGGAGACTGAGAAGGTGGAGGAGGCTCCAGTGGTGGAAGTAAAGAAGCCACAGGGCAAGGACACCATCAATATAATGAAAAATGCGAAGCCAAAGCCTCTGAATGAATTGGATGACGCCAAGGCTAAGGAAAAAAAAAAAAAAAAGGAAGAGGAAAGAAAGAAGCGTCAAGAGCAATTGGCTGCTGAAAGTCAAAAAGAGGCGTTGACAGACACGAATGCCAACAACGTAGGCAAACCAGTATTGCCGGAGCAGGTGAGTGTGCAAGAAAAAACCAACGAACCTTCACCTGCCGCCACTTCCAACCCTGCACCCCCCGCCAAGACTACTCCGGTGGACAACACTCCACCAGCTAACCAAGGACAACAATCGAATGGTGACCCATCGGTCGTAATGCCAAGACCGGTCATCCCAGAGGGCGAATAGGGTTTTCCCCATTTCGTTTTAGGAATTTTCCCTTACATCTTTAGGGATATTCCTTATCGTACAAGTTTCACAATTGCGATATTTGCAGCTGAAAACCAATCAGTGCAAAATGGCAGTTGTGAAACTTCCATATGGTAATATCACTTTTTTGGTATCAGCAATTATGATTGGCAAAACATTTCTTTGAATAATCCCTTGACTATTTTTTTGTTGGGGCAGGGTGGATGTGAATCCGCCCTGCTTTTTTTCGGCACAATCGCATGTCGTTACGTTTTTTTTTGCTAATTTCGCTCGCGATTACCTACATAAATGAAAGTTTCTATCTACATGGAGACCATAAGACTTGAGAACCTGACAATAGGATATGCCGCAAAGAAAAACCATAAAGTTGTGGCAACGGGAATCAATGCCTCGCTGCATAGTTCGAAAATGACCTGCCTCATAGGACCTAACGGGGTGGGGAAATCCACTCTTCTGCGTACTTTGGCCGCCTTCCAGCCACCATTGGAAGGGAAGGTCTATATAAATGGCGAGGACTTGGCAGGACTGACAGAGAAGAAGTTGGCTACATTAATAGGAGTGGTGCTGACCACACGCCCCGACGTGCAAAACATGACCGTGGAGGAAATGGTGGGATTGGGAAGAAGTCCATATACAGGATTCTGGGGTACGTTGTCGGCACACGACCATGAATTGGTGAATGATGCCATAGAAATGGTGGGCATAGGAAAATTGTCAGGACGCCTGATACAGAATCTAAGTGATGGGGAAAGACAAAAGGTGATGATTGCAAAGGCATTGGCACAGCAGACACCTGTCATTTTCTTGGATGAGCCTACTGCTTTTCTTGATTACCCAAGCAAGGTGGAGATGATGCAGACCTTGCATCGGTTGAGTCGAGCTGCCGACAAGACCATATTCCTCTCCACGCATGACCTCGAATTGGTCTTGCAAATAGCCGACACGGTGTGGTTGATGGGGAATGACAATTCGCTGAATATCGGAACACCAAGGGAATTGGCAGACAATGGCTCTCTCGCTGCTTTTGTCGAGCGCAATGGGGTGGTGTTCGACCCGGAAAGACTGTCTGTCACAGTGGAAGCTTGTGACTGAACAGAACAATTGTGGGTTAGCCTGTAATCCTCACGATGAGGATGCTTGTCTCATAGAGCAAGAATATGGGCAGGGCTACCACAAACAAGGTGAAAGCATCGGTGGTGGGGGTTATGATGGCTGAAATGATGAGAATCACCACAATGGCATGTTTCCGGAATTTCGACATCTGCTGCCATTTTATAAGTCCCATCCTTCCAAGAAGCCAACTCACTACAGGCAATTCGAAAACGACACCAAGCACCAGGCTCATGGATATCAATGTGTCGGCATACGATTGGATTGTTAGCATGTTGGTGACATCGGGGCTTACTTGATAAGTGCCCAAGAATTTCACGGTAAGAGGAAAAACGAGGAAGTAATTGACGGCTGTGCCCAACAAGAACATGAGGTAGGCACTGCCAACAATAGTGATGGCTGGTCGTCGCTCATTGGCATAAAGGGCGGGGGACACGAAACCGAAAAGGGCATAGAGCACGTATGGGGAAGCAAAGAGCAACCCACAATAGCAAGACATCTTGATGTGAATCATGAACTGCTCTGTCAGTCCGGTGTTCATCAGCCTTATCGTGAATGGCTCCACGCCTAAGATGCGATAGGAGATAAAGTCACTGCGACTTGGAGCAAGAACGACATCGAAAAGTGTTGACTTGAAAGCAAAGGCAATCATTGCCAGAACTACTGTCACCAAGATTACCCTGATGATGCAGCTGCGCAACTCGTCGAGATGGTCCCAAAAAGTACCAATGTCGCTGCCACCTGTGCTCATTGCTGTTTCAGGTCTTCTTTCTTTTCTTCTTCTTTCTTTTCGTTCTTGTCGTCCTCAATGCTGTTGAGGCCTTCCTTGAAACTCTTCACTCCTTTGCCGAGACCTTTCATTAGTTCCGGAATCTTCTTGCCTCCAAATAGCAATAGGATGATGAGTGCAATGACCAGTATCTCTTGTGTTCCTAATCCAAACATTTGTTTGTTGTTTTTTGTTTTGCACGGCAAATATAGCCATTAAATGCGAACTTTCCAAAAAAATAAGCCAAAACATAAGCTAAGACATGAAGTGTGAATTTTGATTAATTTTGGAAACTATGTTTGGCTTTGTTGATTATTAGTGCTATTTTTGCAGTCAATTTTGAACAAAAGGCACTATTGGTGGTTTTTTTATGTAATGACATGTAGCATTACATGAACGCTGATAACAATGACGCATATTCTACTGACCACATTCATCGAGTCAATCTTGGATGCCGACACTAAGTTGTTTCTCAGCATCAATTCCATGCACAACTCATTCTGGGATGTGTTCATGCCGCTATATAGTTCCAAGTTCGTGTGGTGCTTCTTTTACTTTAGCATACTATATCTCATAGCAAGAAATTATTCTTTGAAGGTCACTCTGACATGGCTTCTTGCAGTTGTCCTTGTCATCACCATTTGCGACCAGGTGACGGCAAGCCTCATAAGGCCCATGGTGGCACGACTTAGGCCGAGCAACTTGGAGAACCCTATTTCAAATACCGTCCATATCGTCAACGGATACAGGGGGGGAAGCTACAGCTTTCCATCGGCTCATGCTGCCAATTCATGGGGGTTGGCTTTGTTTGTAGTCCTTTTGTTCAGAAAGCGATGGCTGTCGCTCACCGTGATACTTTGGGCTGTCGTCACATGCTATTCGCGCATGTATCTTGGGGTGCACTATTTCGGCGACCTCTTTATCGGGATGATAATCGGGTGTCTTGGCGCCACGTTTGTCTATTACATGCTTATGTGGATTGCAAAACTTGACAAACCAAAGGAAATAAAGCATTCTTTTGTTCCTGTCATCGCATTACTCATCACGGTTTTTGTTTTCTTGGCAATATCCACCTACGAAACATTCTTCTCATGACTCTGGATGTCATTGCTCATTTTCATTCTCCATTGACATCCAAGTTTGGCATTCCAAGGCAAAGTGGACTCGTCGAATGCTTGGAAGGTGATATCGTTTTCCAGCCCGCTTACCGCAATCCTGACTATGTACGTGGACTCGAAGGCTTCGATTATATATGGCTCATCTGGGCTTTCTCTGCCAATGCGCACAATGACGTGAGAGCCACTGTGCGCCCCCCATTGCTTGGAGGCAATGAAGCAATGGGCGTGCTGGCTACGAGGTCGCCCTATCGTCCCAATCCTATCGGGCTGTCTTCTGTGCGTCTTCAGGGCATCACTTTTGATGAAAAGCATGGTCCCGTGCTGCATGTAGTGGGAGCCGACTTGATGGATGGCACACCCATCTATGACATCAAGCCCTACGTGGAATATGCTGATGCCCATGTGGGTGTGAGAAATGGGTTTGTTGACAAAAGGGAGTGGAAGTCATTGCATGTGGTCTTTGGCAATGACACTGCCAACTGCTTTTTTGATGATGAGCGCGAGGTGGTGAGGTCTTTGCTCTCTCTTGACCCAAGGCCACAATACCATGACGACCCTCAGCGTATTTATGGAATGCCTTATGCTGGGCGCGACATACGTTTCCGCGTCGATGGCGGCATCCTTACTGTGGTCGATGTGGTGGAGTTTCAGGAATGAATCCTGATGGCAGGGTTAAAACTCCGAGGTGAAGTGGAACTTTATGTGCTTGAAGTCTTCTTGTGCCATTGAAAGCACATAGCCGCTGTCTGCCAGGAACACGTCGCGACCTTCACGGTCTTTCGCCATGTACTGGTATTTGCGACGTTTGAAGTTTTCCAACTCTTGCTCGTCGTCAGACTCTATCCAGCATGCCTTGTGCAGATGTACAGGCTCCCAACGGCATTTGGCGTTGTATTCGTTTTCCAAGCGGTATTGTATCACCTCAAATTGCAGCTGGCCAACAGTGCCGATTATCTTGCGGCCATTGAATTGGTTGACAAACAGTTGTGCCACACCCTCGTCCATGAGTTGTTCGATGCCTTTGGATAGCTGCTTCGATTTCATCGGGTCGTCGTTCTCGATGTACTTGAACATCTCAGGAGAGAATGAAGGCAGTCCGCGGAAGTGCAGTTGCTCGCCTTCGGTCAGCGTGTCACCTATCTTGAAGATACCATTGTCGGGAAGTCCGATGATGTCGCCAGGATACGCCTCATCCACTGTTGACTTGCGTTGCGCCATGAACTGAGTGGGTGAACTGAATCGCAGAGTCTTGCCTTGCCTTACGTGGAGGTAGGGCTGATTGCGTAAGAAACGTCCGCTGCACACCTTGCAGAAAGCGATGCAGGAACGGTGGTTGGGGTCGATGTTGGCAGTGATTTTGAAGATGAAGCCGGTGAATTTGTCCTCCTCCGGCAGCACCTCCCGCTCCTCTGCCTTTGTGGGTCGTGGGCAGGGTGCTATCTCCACGAAGCAGTTGAGCAGTTCCTGTACGCCAAAGTTGTTGAGGGCGCTCCCGAAGAACACGGGAGCAACAGATGCCGAACGGTAGTCCTCCACGTCGAAGTCGGCATACACTCCCTCTATCAGCTCCAGGTCGTCGCGCAGTTTCTCAGCATCACTTTCTCCCACTTGGCGGTCCAGTTCGTCACTGTGGATGTCTATTTCCACTTTCTCTGTCACACGTTGCTTGTCGGGTGTGAAAAGGTTGAGTTTATGTTCATAAATGTTATAGACACCCTTGAATTTCACGCCTTGATTGATGGGCCAAGACAGGGGTCTCACCTGTATCTGAAGTTCTTTTTCCAGTTCGTCAAGCAGGTCGAAAGGGTCGCGCCCCTCACGGTCCATCTTGTTGATGAAGATGATGACGGGCGTGTTTCTCATGCGGCAGACATTCATCAGTTTCCTTGTCTGTGCCTCCACGCCTTTGGCACTGTCCACCACGATGATGGCAGAGTCCACGGCGGTGAGTGTGCGGTAGGTGTCTTCTGCGAAGTCTTGGTGTCCCGGGGTGTCAAGGATGTTTACCTTGTAGCCTTCGTAGTCGAATTCCATCACTGAGGTGGATACTGATATGCCGCGCTGCTTTTCTATGTCCATCCAGTCGGATGTGGCAGTCTTGCGTATCTTGTTGCTCTTTACGGCTCCAGCCACTTGAATCTGTCCACCGAAGAGCAGGAATTTCTCTGTCAGCGTGGTCTTTCCTGCGTCAGGGTGTGATATGATGGCGAACGTGCGCCTTCTTGCTATTTCGTTGTTCATTTCTCTAACAGCTCTATGCAGTCTTTCAGCGACTCCTCCCAATGTGGGATCTCTATTCCGAAAGCTTTCTTTATCTTTGTCTTGTCCAATATTGAATAATGCGGTCGTTTTGCAGGTGTGGGGTATTCGTCTGTGTGCAGTGGCTTTACTTTGCATCCTTGTATGCCATAGATGCGATGGATAGCCTTAGTGAAGTCATACCAGCTGGCAACGCCTTCGTTGGTGTAGTGGTACACTCCTGGCTTTATGCCTTTTTCCACTATGGTGAGCAGCGCGCTGGCAAGGTCGCGGGCGTAGGTGGGTGTGCCCACTTGGTCTGCCACCACACCTATCTCCTTGCGTTCCATGCCCAATCTTATCATTGTCTTCACGAAGTTGTGTCCAAAGGTACTGTAGAGCCAAGCTGTACGCACCACCATGGCATTTTTGCAGAATTTGCTCACGCCTAATTCTGAGGCAAGTTTGGTGCTGCCATAGACACTGTCGGGTGATGGCGTGTCTTCCTCTTTGTATGGCAAGTATCCCTTGCCGTTGAATACGTAGTCGGTGGAAATCTGTATTATCCATCCTCCACGCTGTTCCACGGCGTTTGCCAGGTATGCGGGAGCCACGGTGTTGAGTGTGGTGCATTTTTCCTTGTCGCTTTCTGCTTTGTCCACGGCGGTGTAGGCGGCACAGTTGATGATGCCGTCTATTTGGTTCTCAGCCACGTATGCATCCACGGCGGCTTGGTCGCAGATGTTCAACTCCTCTACGTCGGTGTTGAAAAAATGGTGGGAGGGGTGTTCCGCTTCTTGTAGTTGCAGTTCGTTTCCTAACTGTCCCCTGCATCCTGTGATTAGTATGTTCATTGTCTTCCTTTGTTTGTTAGTCTTCGAAATCCAGTCCTTCTTGCTTGTCTTTGATGTAGTAGTCGGAGAGCATCCCCATGAGTGTGCTTATCTCCTCTATGGCATGTCTCGTGTCGGGAGAAATCTCCTTCTTTTGCAATCTAAGCATCATCACACCATAGAGGGCGTTGAGGCATGTTTCCACTTCGCTTTCATCTGGATGGCTGCCGCGCTTGCGCAGTTCCACTATGAATGGCAGCACTTTGTAGTATTCAGCACGATAGAAAGGGAATTTGGGGCTGTCCACCAACCGCAAGTGCAATTCTGTGAGGTCTTGCACCACTATCTTGTTGATTTGCAGGTGGCCTTGTTCGCGACAGCCTTCCTGGGTGAGCATGCGGATGAGGTTGGCGTACCAGTCGGTGAGCTCTTCCTTTTGTTCGTCTGTATAGTCAAATTGGCTGATGTATTGTCGGCGGAGGGTGCCCATGTCGCAGCCGTATGCACGTATGATGTCTTCCACCTGCCACATGTATAGCAGGTATTCAGCGATGTTGTTCTTGCGTAGTTGTTGCGAAATGTACATGATGTATTGCGTGGATGTAGTGGCAATGAGCCTTCTTGTTCAGGGTTGTTGTATTATGTGATGATATGGTCTTCTACAATGGTCAGTAATGTATTGTGAAGAGGTTGAATACCGTTCCGAACAAGACTATGATTGAAATAATGATGACAATGCTTCCTATGATGCGGTTGATAAGTATTATGCCGTATTCCTCAAAGATGTTCTTTATTTTGTCTATCAACCATGTCAGACCATACCACCACAGTATTGCGCCTCCTATGATGCTGAGATAGCCTATGCACATCTCCAGAGGGTGGTTGGGGATGATGAACGCCAACTGTGCGAAAATTGCCATGAAGAGCAGTATGATTAGTGGGTTGGACAGCGTCACCAGGAATGCCGTGATGAAATTATGGATGTAAGAGCCCTTGGTGCTGCCGCTGTGATGCATGTTTTTTGTCGGGTCGGAACGGAAGCTGATAACCCCGAACACCAACAGCATGATACTGCCCATTATCTGTAAAAAAAAACGGTTCTGGGCATTGTTCACCAAGTCCATCACGAAACTCATGCCCACACCAGTGATGATGGCATAGATGAGGTCGCTCAATGTGGCGCCAAGTCCAGTGACAAATCCATACCATCTGCCTTTGTTGATGGTGCGTTGCACGCACAAGATTCCCACCGGTCCCATCGGAGCCGACGCCAAGACACCTATTATTAATCCCTTGAAAATGGTGTCGAGGATGTTGATGTGGAATTCAAAAGGCATATCGAATGCAAAATTGCTAATTTTTTGCGAGAAGAGCAAATTTTACGTGCAAAAGTTTGTAGGCCATCCTTTTTTTCATATCTTTGCAAAGGGGAAAATCACACTTGAATTTATCAACATTAATAATATATGAATACACAATCTGAAATTAAACCTTATGTGATTGGATTGGACCTCGGAGGTACCAATTCCGTGTTTGGCATTGTAGATAGTCGTGGCGACATCAAGGCCACTACAGCTATCAAGACCCAGGGATTTGACAAAGTGGAAGACTATGTTGACGCTTGTGTGGAAGCTCTTCAGGTTATCATCGAGCAAGTTGGAGGCATCCAGACCATCAAGGCGATGGGCATTGGCGCTCCTAATGGTAATTTCTACAATGGTACAATAGAGTTCGCACCCAATCTCTCATGGGGGCACAATGGCGTGGTGCCTCTCGCCAAGATGTTCAGCGACAGGCTCGGCATACCCGTGGCACTTACCAATGATGCCAATGCTGCTGCCATCGGTGAGATGATTTATGGCGTGGCAAGAGGTATGAAGAATTTCATCGTCATCACATTGGGCACTGGTGTCGGTTCTGGCATTGTCATCAATGGACAGTTGGTGTATGGATGCGACGGCTTTGCAGGTGAATTGGGGCATGTCATCATGAAGCGTGAAAATGGCAGAAGCTGTGGATGTGGAAGAAAGGGCTGTTTGGAGGCATATTGCTCTGCCACCGGTGTGGCACGTTCCGCTCGTGAGTTCTTGCTAACTTCCGACAAGCCATCTCTGCTGAGGGACATGAACCCCGACGACATCACATCCCTCGATGTTTCCATCGCCGCAGGAAAGGGAGACGAATTGGCTAAGGAGGTGTTTGAGTTTACAGGAGAAATGCTGGGTGCTGCTTGTGCCGACTTCGCTGCTTTCTCTTCACCAGAAGCCTTCATTTTCTTTGGAGGACTGGTCAAGGCTGGAGACCTCATCATGGAACCTATCAAGAGAAGCTACGACGAAAAGGTGCTTCCCATCTTCAAAGGCAAGGCAAAGTTCCTCATCAGCGGACTGGATGGCGCATCGGCTGCCGTTCTTGGTGCCTCTGCAATAGGTTGGGAAATCTGATAGTTTTACATATTTTTTAGGCGCTGCCACCTTGGATTCATAGTCCGGTGGCAGCTTTTTTGTATGTAAACATACCCTTTCCCTGCTGTGGTGTAAATCATGTGCATATCGCTTTCGCAAACGTTTGCGTAAAAAAAAGAAAGGAAAAACAAACAAAAATATTTCTATTCTGAGAAAAAGTTGCTAAATTTGCATTGAAATTGTAAGTTCCATAATATGCCTACTGGTATATTTACCAGCATAGAGACAAAAAAATAAGATAACAAAACTTTACGCTACATATATAAGTATTTCCAATTAACTCAAATCCATCCCAATCCCAATCTCAAACTCCTGTGGCGGGGTCTCCTCCCTGGGAGTCATCAATGTAAAGGTCGGGATTCTCATAATCGGTGTAATGCCCTCCCAATATGATGTCCACCAGAATCATTACGTCGGCCACGGAAATGTCTCCGGTGTTGTTCATGTCGCCAATGTATGTTTCGACATCACCTTCGCTCTCAAGAATGAAATGCACCATGAGTTGCACATCAGCCACAGAACGCTCGTTGTCGCCATTCATGTCGCCGCGAATCAATCGTGTGCTTGCCTTGGCTCCCTCTATCCCATTCAAGGGAGTGGCAGCATTAACTATTGACGAGTCTGGTTCTTGCTCCTCGGATGGAAATGATGCAGCCCATGCTTTCGAGGATTGTGATACCAAAATGAATATGGCTACAGCCGTCGTCTGGAGTATGTTATAAAGTGCTTTCATGTCTTTCATTGTCTCTTTGTTCTACAAAAATATCTTATTTTGACCATTTGCAAAGCAATTATCGGCAAAATTAATAATTTTTATTTAGCTTTTGGTCGTAATACTTGTTTTTTTTCTAATTTTGTGCCATGATGAACTACAAAATGATAGTATGGGCACTGCTCTTAATGGTGTTCACTGCTTGTGGAACAAGTAGAAAGGCTGTGCCAGAGACCTTCCCCTTCAAATTCAACGACAGCAACCCACACCAGTTGGCATCTGCCAAGAAATATGGCATCGAACCGCTCGAAGACCGCACACAACTGAAAAAGGTGATAAGGAAGTTGAAGAAGGTGGAGGACTGCAAATATTACACGGTAGATCCACTTACTCATTCGGTGCCTTATCTCACACCACATGCGGCAAAATTGTTGAAGGACATTGGCAAGGGCTTCCAGAAAAAACTCAAGAAACACAAGATGGGAGAATACAAGATTATTGTCACATCCGTGCTGCGTACAAAAGCTGACGTGAATAGCCTCATGAAAGTGAACAGCAATGCCGTGTCCAACTCCGCACATTGTCGTGCCACGACATTCGACTTGTCCTACAGGAGGTACAAACAGGTGGGAGACAAGAAAAACAATGCCGCGCAAATGAAATATCTGCTCGGAGAAACCGTTAATGAATTGAGGGAAAAGGGACGGTGTCACGTCAGGTACGAGACACAGCAAACTTGCCTGCACATAACCGTATCCAACTAAAAGTGATGGCGCAACATACATAATTCTTTTTGACAAAATGATGAGAAAACGTTATTTAACCATAATAGTTGCATTGTTGTTTGTGGTCTGTTCGGGAATTGCCCAACAAACCAGCAATCAGGTGTATGCCATTTCGTATATTAATGAGAGTCACCTGATGCAGAGGATGAACCTGCTCACGTTGGTGGACTTTAAAATGGAGTGGCCCGAGAGGCTTTGTTGTTCAGACGTTCCTGTCCTGAAAAAGGAATTGTGCAAGCTTCTCTTCGATAAAGAGAGCACCTCCATAAGGCAATGCATCAATGACTTTTTGGCAGACAAAGGAAAGGAGTTAAAATCCAAGCCAAACTCCAAGGGGCTTAAAACCACATACGTGAACATCTCTTTGTCAGAGTTGGCATTTCAGATGGATAAGTATATTTCGTTTCAATTGGTCAAGTCTGTGAGATACGAAGAAAGTCTGGAACCGTTTATTTCCGAGACCTACCTTCTGACATATGACATGCTGAACGACAAGGTGCTGAGAACAAAGGACATTCTGAGACCCGAATTCCTCAAGAACTCGTACAACAGTCGTTACATATGGGAACTTATAATAAACCGCTATGAGGTGATAAATGCCGAGATGATGCTTGACGAGATACCGAGCGAGTCGTGTCTTACTCCCGATGGACTTGTTGTAAACATTCCCTACTCGGCAACAGACAATGAAGGTGACTTGCTGGTGCTCATACCTCACCACGAATCCTATGACTGTTATCGGAACAAAGTCAAAAAATGGTTGAGGAAGTCAGTTGTGAAGTCACGCAATTCTGAGGAGGTTGAATCTGAGGTGATTGAAATCTCGAATATGAATACTGTAGATACTACAAAGGTTTATGCTGCTACTCCAACGATGCCGGAATATGAGGGTGGCACCAAGGCAATGATGAATGACATCGTGAAATGGATTAATTATCCCAAATACGAGATGGGAAGGAACATTCAGGGCAAGGTGGTTGTTTCTTTTATTGTGGGGAAGGATGGAAAAGTATCGTCACCTCAAGTAATATCCCCTTTGTCGCCAGGCATTGACCGCGAAGCCGTGAAGGCTGTCATGTCACTGGCGAAATGGACTCCTGGTGCCTTCGGTGACATCAAGGTAGATGTGAAAATGGCTGTGCCAGTGATTTTCAAGGTGTCGAGATAACAGCATTTTTTTAAGACCACATTCATTATATTCATCACAATGCTCTATATCATAAGAAACTCGCGAGATTATGGTCCATACGACGAAAGTCAGGTTCTTGCCTATGTGAATGGTGGGTCGGTTGTTATGCAGGACACGGTGCGTATCGCCGACACAGGAGAGATGACCACTGTGAGGGAGGTGCTGAAGCGTAATGGCATGAAGCCTCGTGTGGTACATGAGGGCAGTTTGGGCCAGCAACTTCGGAAGATTGGTTCAGATTTGATTTTCCCGAAAGATGCCCTTACCAAGAGGCAATGGATGAATGACAAGACGTTGCTCGTTCTCGCACTCGTGGGACTGTTTCCTACATGCATGCTATTGCTGCCAATGCCTGAAATCGGTGTGTTTTATGTCATGGCACTATATTTCTCGTGCATCTGGGGCTTGTTTTTCTACTATCTCTTCAAGACTCCACAGGTAACGCTGAAGACAACCATTTCCGTGTTTTTTCTCACCCAACTATTCGTCTTTGTGGTATGGGATGTTTTCGGGTTGGTAAGGTTCAATCCTTTCTATTCGCTCACAGCATCCCCATTCCCCATCGACTTGCTTGGGTTTGTCTTCGGAGTTGGTGTCACAGAGGAATTTGGAAAGATGGTTCCGCTGTTGATAATAAACCGCAAGTCGAAGGAGCCTCTTTATCCTCGCACCCTCGTGTTCTATGGACTGATGTCGGGCATAGCCTTTGGCGTTTTCGAAGGAGTGCAGTATCAAGTGACGTTCAATACCCAGCTCGACTATACCTCTGCCTTCTATAGCAATATCGCCAGGCTCACAAGTCTGCCTTTCCTTCATGCCATTTGGTGTGCCATCGCCGGTTACTTCGTGGCTTTCGCCAACCTCTACCCCAAATATCGCAGGTCGCTATACTTCTTGGCGCTCGCCATACCGGCTGTGTTTCATGGACTCTACGACACGTTTTGCCAGAGTTCGATATTCATCGCCCTCATTTTGTCGTTCCTTGGAGTATTCGTTCTGATGACTTATCTAAAGAGGGGCGGCGACTACCAACACCGGTTGAGAAGTTGAGGCGCAATCAAAAAAGCGCATGATGTTTCATTGGATTGAATTATTTTATTAAATTTGCATTTCCATTAGAACCCAATACATTATATTATGGCCAATTACGACAAAGACATACAAGCCGCTGTGGAAGTGATGAGAAAGGGAGGAGTGATACTTTACCCTACAGACACGGTCTGGGGTATCGGATGTGATGCCACAAACCCCGATGCAGTGGCTAAAGTATATGAAATAAAAAGGCGAGCCGACTCCAAAGCCCTCATCTGCCTTGTTGACAGCGAGGCAAGGCTGCAACGATATGTGAGAAACGTCCCCAATGTGGCGTGGGACATCATTGAGATGGCGACAAAACCCACGACGGTGATTCTCGACAATGCAGCAAACCTTGCTCCCAACCTTCTGGCAGAAGACGGCTCGGTGGCTATTAGGGTGACAAGAGAACCCTTTTCCAACCAGTTGTGCTACCGCTTTCAGAAAGCCATTGTCTCGACAAGTGCTAACATTAGCGGACAGGAGCCTGCATCCAACTTCTCTGACATAGACCCAGAGTTGCTTGAGGCGGTGGACTATGTGTGCAAGTCAAGACGACAAGAGAAAAAGCCACACACTCCGTCGGCTATTATCAGATTGAGACAAAATGGTGAAGTGCAGGTCATAAGAAAATGACATGGCGCGATAATCTTATTCTTTAATACATACTTTCATCACTGCTAACATGCCAGAAAACCCTGTGGAAGCTGCTCCATCAATTTTCGACAGAATGAATGAATGGCGGAAGACGCACGTCAACGACCGCCAGTTCACTCTCATTCTGAGTTTCTTCGTGGGGTTCTTCGCCGCAGTGGCTGCCTTCGTGCTCCATGCATTGATAGCGCAAATCGAGCACATGCTCACCGCGGGATTCAACTTCAGGTCATTCAACTGGCTCTATCTCGTGCTTCCTGTTGTCGGTATCTACATCACTTCCCTTTTCGTGAGATATGTGGTGAAGGACAATATCAGCCATGGAATCACGCGAATACTGTATGCCATCAGTAGAAAGCAAAGCAGGCTGAAAGGGCATAACTGTTGGAGCTCGGTCATAGCATCGGCAATAACCATCGGCTTTGGTGGTAGTGTGGGTGCGGAGGCTCCTATCGTGCTCACGGGTTCGGCTATAGGAAGCAACCTGGGGCAGGTGTTCCGACTCGACAACAAGACCATGATGCTCTTGGTGGGCTGTGGAGCTTCTGCTGCCATCGCCGGCATCTTCAAGGCTCCCATGGCAGGACTGGTGTTCACCATAGAGGTGCTTATGGTGGACCTGACAATGGCATCCCTCATGCCGATACTCATCGCCAGTGTGACTGCCACGTGCTTCACATATATCTTCGTGGGAAGCGACTCCTTGTTCCACTTCACCCTCGACTCACCATGGCAGGTGGAACGGGTGCCTGCCACCATATTGCTTGGCATCTTCTGCGGACTGGTGAGCCTTTATTTCATCAGGCTCATGACAGCCTGCGAGAAAGTATTTGCCAAGTTGGGCAACAAATATTACCTGAAGCTCGCACTGGGTGGAGTGATGCTGAGCGGACTGATCTTCCTCTTCCCCTCGCTTTATGGGGAGGGCTATGCAAGCATCAACATCCTCATTAATGGCAAGACAGAAGCGGATTGGAACACAATCCTCAACAACTCCCTGTTTTATGGACAGGGCGACTGGCTCATGATTTACATCGGACTGGTGCTTGCCACCAAGGTTCTTGCCACCTCCGCAACAAATGGAGGCGGTGGATGTGGTGGTACTTTCGCCCCATCACTGTTCATCGGGGCTTTTGCAGGATTCTTTTTCTCACACCTGTGGAATGAAAACCGCATCAGTGTTTATCTGCCGGAGAAGAACTTCGCTCTCTTGGGAATGGCTGGAGTGATGGCAGGGGTGATGCATGCGCCTCTCACCGGCATCTTCCTCATAGCTGAGATTACAGGAGGCTATTCCATGTTCATTCCGCTGATGATTGTCAGCATCTGTGCCTATCTCACCATCTACATCTTCGAGCCGCATAGCATCTATGGCATGCGATTGGCAAGGGAGGGTAAGTTGATAACACACCACACCGACAAGGCAGTGCTTACACTCATGAGCATGGAGAGCATCATCGACAGGAATTTTACCGCCGTAAACTCGGAGATGACTCTTGGAAAGCTTGTAAACGTCATAAGTATGAGTTCCACAAGTTTCCTGCCCGTTCTCGACCAAGGTGGCACCTTGCTGGGGGAGGTGGACCTCACAAAAATACGCAACGTGATGTTCCGTACAGAACTATACAGCCATTTCACCGTGGCGCAGATAATGTCGCATCCCAAAGGGACGCTTGGAGTGAACGACCCTATGGAGGATGTGATGCGGGTGTTCGATGAGACAGACGCCGCCGTGCTTCCTGTCACGGATACCGACAATCACCTCATTGGCTATATCAGTCGAACAAGGATGTATGCAATGTACCGCAAGATGGTGGCTGACATGTCGGCTGAGTAATTAAAATAATCTATTATGACCAAAGAAGATTTGAAGATAATATTCATGGGCACGCCAGAATTTGCCGTTGCCTCTTTGAAAGCTCTCGTTGAAAACGGTTATGATGTGGTGGCTGTTGTCACTCAGCCCGACAAGCCTGTGGGACGGCATGGAAGCGTGCTGCAGCCGTCGGAAGTGAAGAAATATGCCTTGGAAAAGGGCATCCCCGTGTTACAGCCCGAAAAGATGAAAGACCCAGAGTTCGTACAACAGTTGCGTGGCTTCAATGCAGACTTGCAGGTTGTGGTGGCTTTCAGAATGTTGCCGGAAGTGGTGTGGGACATGCCCAGATTGGGTACGTTCAATGTTCATGCCGCATTGTTGCCGCAATACAGGGGGGCGGCTCCCATCAACTGGGCGGTGATAAACGGCGAGAAAACAACAGGGGTCACAACATTCTTCCTCGACCATGACATAGATACGGGCAGGGTAATCATGAAACGTACTTTCGACATCCCCGACGATGCTGACGTGGAATATGTTTACAATGGCTTGATGCACCTTGGGGCACAGGTGGCGTTGGAGACCATAGAGCGCATCGTGGAGGGTGACGGAAAGGTGGATGCCATCCCGCAGGAACAGCTTATGGACGGACAGACACTGCACGCCGCTCCCAAGATATTCAAGGAAACTTGCCGCATAGACTGGAACTTGCCTGCCAAGAGAATTTATGACTTCGTACGTGGACTGAGTCCTTATCCCGGAGCTTGGACCACCATGAGAACTGAGAATGGCGGTGAGCAGCAAGTGGTGAAGATTTACAAGACGACCAAAGTGGACAGGCTTTTCGATGGCTTGAACAAAGGCGCTTTGGTGGCAGATGGCGGCAAGTTGTTTGTAGTGACAATGGATGGTGCCTTGCGCATAGACACTCTTCAGATGGCGGGTAAGAAGCGTATGGAGGCTTCTGCGTTTCTCAATGGTCTTCGGAATGTTGAGTCGTTGACTCTGGAGTGACTTTTGGCTTGTGGCGAAGGCGCCAGAAGTAATGCCACAGGCGGTAATATGGCTCGAAAAGACATTCCGATGGGAAATAGCGCAGCAAATGTAGGTCGCGCCAAGACACTTTTACGTTGTGCTGGAATGAATTGGAAGACACACCTCCCATAGCCCTATCGTCGTATTTTCCGAAATTGCCGCCGGTAAGAATCTCATTGAGAAGCAACTTGCCGATGCGCTCGTTAGGTTTGCATAGCAACTTCTCTTCTTTCAGCCCCAACACGTCGTGGAGCACCCACATCAGGCCTGAGCAAATCTTGTGCATGCCAAGTGCGCGGATTTCTTTCTCTGTGGGCTTTCTTTCACCATCGGGGTAAGTGTTGAGAAGGTGGTAGTAATCCACTATATGACGTAGTCCAACGCCTTCTCTCAATAGATGGCTGTAGAGGTGTGACAACAGGTAGATGGTGTTGAATTCATAGGTGGGTGAACAAAATCCCCATTCTTCGTTGAGATGTGAGAAGCAACGGTCTGACTTGCTTTCAAACCATGCTTGAAGACGTTTGTTGTGGATGGGGTTGCTCATCCACGACGGACGATAGTGCACCTCTATGGGATAGTCTCCTGTCTTTATGAATTCTATGTGGTGGTATGAACGCTTGCGTCCCGGCATGATGGAGTCGATGTATGCAATGACTTTCTTGTCGCCACCTTCCACCCAGATGTCGATGTCGCCGGACGTGCGCAAGAAGGGGGTGGGGTAGAGCAGGGCGTTGCCTTGCCCCTTCAGGACACAAGAGCGGAAACCTTCGCGCTTGAAGTTGTTCCACACCCAGCCCACTTTCTTGTATGCAGTGCGGTTCTTCTTTTCCACTTTCTTCACCCTCGCCATCCAGGTCAGAACAGCTGTCTCCGACAACTTCACCACGCCCATACGGTCCAGGCGTTCGATGCCTTGCCAGTATGTGGACTCCACCGTTTGGTTGCGTGCGAACAAATACAGCTTTTCCCAATCCATCTGAGAGATGTCAGATGGAATGGGTGCTTTTTCATCCAAGCTATATCGCAGGAATTGCAAGTATGATTCTTTCTCGTCCATATTGTAGCAAAGTGTGGATTACGAGTCTGGCAAACGGTGCAAGCTGGTGTTATCCAGTGGAAAGACTAATTGTCGATATAGACTTTTCTGGAAGAACCGTCGGAGCTCTTTTCTATACACAGTCCATGTGGCTTGGTCAGGCGACGGCCACTCAGGTCGTAATATGTCTTTGGACCTTTGCTGTCTGTTTGTCCCATTTCTCTGATGGCGGCACTGCCTTGGTCAATCATGAAGATATAGGTGTTGAGGCTGCGTGCTGGCAGAGGGACTATAAGTTCCCCCACAGGCTCGTTGATTTCGATTGCCGTTTCCTGTAGGAGGGAGTTGTTGGCTGTGGACAGAAGGTGTGTGCCGCTCTTCACTTTGAATGGCAACTTGAGTTTCAGGTCGTGGGCATTCTTCGTGGTGTCTATTGCCATGACGATGAGAGAGTCGCCCTTGATGTAGGCGGAAGTCTCGAAAGCCGAGTTGGTGCCTGTGGTGACGCTGGCTGAGGTTCCCAGACGTGTGGAGCCGGTGACATGCTTGGAAAAGTGTGACATGACGTAGGCACGAGGCAGCAACGTGTTTTTCGTATTTCCCGGATTGTACTTCGCCTCACCCGTGCCAACAAAAGCCCAATGGGCGCGCATGTACCAATAGATGTATCCTGTGCAACCTGCCAACATGCATTCATTCAGTTCCTCGGCAAAGATCAGTTGCTCGTGCCAGTTGGGCAGATGGTCGATGTTGTCGGTGACGGAGTGTTCTGTCATCCAAACTTCCTTGCCGTATTTGGAAGCTAAGACGGATGCACTCTTCATGTTGCCAAGAGGTGGATGACCATAAAGATGCCCGGCGATAATGTCAATTTGGTCACGTGCCACTTCATCTCGCAGGAGCATGTTGGAATAATTGGGGTCGAAGCCTAAAGGCTCGGCGCTGATGAGGCGCACTCCATTGTATTTCTCCCTGTCGAGCATGTGTGCATAGTTCTTTACAAGTTTGAGTTGCTGTTGTGGTGTATAGAGGCATCCGGAATAATCCACCCACCAGTCGGGCTCGTTCTGGATGGACACGGCATCAACATTTACACCATTCTTCTTCATGTAGTCCAAAAATGTGTTCAGCCAGGGGAAGAACTTCTCATAACAGTCCTGGCGCAGTTCGGCGCGTATCTTGCCTTGGGAGTCGCTGTTGCCGCCCTGAGCCGACCCATTGGTCTTGTATTCGCCTGGCGGTGACCAAGGAGTGCCGAAAACAATGCCGCCACGTTGCTTGACTATCTTGGCAGATGGCAAGGAACCTTTCCAGTCATAGGGGGAGTCCCAGTTGTTCCACTCTGGTACAACGACATCACCTATGAAGTTTGGAGATATCTCCATGCGCATGATGTTGAGTCCAATTTTTGAAGTGGGTCCGTAGAGCAGCTTTACTGGTTGCGTGTCGTTGCCGAATGGGCACATGGCACCATCACAGGCGGCTGCGCCAAATCCTGTTATCGTCTGATAGCGAGTGCTGTCCACGGTAACGGTGATTACTCCTGCATGGACAGACATGGCTGCAACCAGAGCAGAAATGAAAGTAAATAATTGTTTCATAAGTGTAAGTATGCTAATTAATCGGTGGCAAAGGTAGGTAGATTATTTAACATGCCAAAGGGTTTTGGGAAGATTAACGCAATTGCCATTCTTTTTGCTTAGTGATGAACTTGATTTTCGCTTGCTAATCTATCATTCTGAATATGCAAATATGGAATCAATCAAAAACTTACATAAAAATATGAAAAATTATAAATTGTTGGTTGATAATTATTAATTATTTAAGCGTAATATAGTTAAAAAGTCTATATTATGGGTAAATAATTAACATATTTGTGTTAATGCATTAATATTTCCACTATCTTTGTGGTCATGAAGAAGAAAACGATATGGACAGTGGCCACCATCATGGGGCTTTCGTTTCTTGCCTTGCTCTATCTCCAGATAAAATATATCGATGAGATGGTAAGCATGAAGAAGGACCAGTTCGACGAGTCGGTAAACCGCTCGCTCGACCAGGTGTCGCGCAATCTTGAGCTGAACGAGACTCTCCGTTTCCTCGAAAGCGATGTCAATGCAGCCAAGAAGCGCAGGATGACAAGCGACACGGCAGTGGTCAGCGCACTGGGCGACGACTTGTCGCAGGGTGGAGGGTACCCTTCCTTCGAGTCGAAAGTAACTGCCAGAAAACCGTCATCGGTGCCAAAACTTCTTATCGTTCGCAATGACAAGAACACTCAGTCGCAAACCAACAGGTCGATGCAGGAAATAGTGAGAAACAGGTATGTCTATCAGAAGGCGTTGCTCGACCAAGTGGTGATGAGCATTCTATATTCGGCATCCGAAAAACCGCTGGAGGAGAGGGTGAACTTCAAGATGCTCGACCAGGAACTGAAGGTGGAACTGAGAAACAATGGTGTGGATATACCATTCCACTTCACAGTGGAAACCCAAGAGGGGAGAGAGGTCTATAGATGTCCGGAATATGACGAGACGGGGGAGGAATACACTTACCAGCAGGTGCTATATCGCAACGACCCTGCCAACAAGACAGGAATAGTGAAGATACACTTCCCGCTGATGAACAAATACATCTTCTCAAGTATCAAGTTCATGATTCCCTCGATAGTCTTCACCATCATCTTGCTCATCACATTCGTGTTCACCATTGTTGTGGTGTTCAGACAGAAGAGATTCTCGGAAATAAAGAACGACTTCATCAACAACATGACACATGAGCTGAAAACACCTATATCAAGCATATCGCTCGCTTCGCAAATGCTAAATGACGACTCGCTTGCCAAAAGTCCGGCTCTCATGAAGCATATAGGAACGGCGATACAGGAAGAGTCGAAACGACTGAAATTCCTGGTGGACAGGGTGCTGCAAATGTCGATGTTCGACAAGCATGATGCTATATTCAAGAAAAAAGACCTCGACATCAACGAGATGATGGAAAACGTGGCTCATACCTTCACATTAAGGGTGGAGCATACTGGAGGGAAGATAATGACTGATGTGGGAGCCGTTGACTCTACCATCTGTGTAGATGAGACGCATTTCTCGAATGTGATTTTCAACTTGCTCGACAATGCTATAAAATACAAGAAGCCTGACCAGCCGGTAAACCTCACGCTGAGCACATGGAACGACGGCGACAAGGTCTGCATGTCGGTGAAGGATGACGGCATGGGAATAAAGAAGGAGAACTTGAAGAAAATCTTCGAAAAGTTCTACAGGGTGCACACGGGAAACGTACACGACGTGAAAGGATTCGGACTGGGTCTGGCTTACGTTAAAAACATCGTTGAACTCCACAAAGGAGAAATCAAGGTGGAAAGCGAATATGGAAAAGGAACCAAGTTTACAATATCATTACCATTCATAAAAGATTAATGTCATGGAAGAAAAATTGAAAATTCTATTGTGCGAAGACGAGGAAAACCTCGGCATGTTGCTTCGCGAGTATCTCCAAGCTAAGGGATACATTGCCGAACTTTGCCTTGATGGTGAAGCCGGATATAAGGAGTTCTTGAAGAACAAGTATGACATCTGCGTGCTCGACGTGATGATGCCCAAGAAGGACGGATTCACTCTGGCACAGGACATCCGCCAGACGAATGCTGAAATACCAATCATTTTCCTAACTGCAAAGCAGCTGAAGGACGACATCCTCGAAGGGTTCAAGATTGGTGCAGACGACTACATCACAAAACCCTTCTCGATGGAAGAACTGGTGTTCCGCATCGAGGCGATCTTGAGACGAGTGAGAGGAAAGAAGAACAAAGAATCTACTCTCTACAACATCGGCCATTTCGTGTTCGACACACAAAAGCAGTTGCTCACCATCGGTGAGAAGCAGACAAAACTCACAACAAAGGAGAACGAACTGCTCGCCCTGCTATGTGCGCATGCCAACGAAATCCTGCAGAGGGACTTCGCTCTGAAGACCATCTGGATTGACGACAACTATTTCAACGCCCGCTCAATGGATGTGTATATCACAAAGTTGCGCAAACACCTGAAAGATGACCCGCAAATTGAGATTATCAACATTCATGGAAAAGGTTACAAGCTCATCACTCCAGAAGAGGATTGAGGCTCACGCCATGTGATGGCTAATAGCGCGACTTGCGCTTGATAGATACGACAAACAGCAGGGAGCCTAATACAACAAGTGAAAGACTTGCCAATAGGTACCAATTGCTGTCATTCATTCCAGTGGGATAGCCTGATACCAACATCAGGCATCCCACTATTAGTATGGGCAAACCGCTGCGCATTATCATTTTCTTCATCGTACCTGCTCTATTTCAATAATTCCCCAAAAATCTCCAAAATGAAATTCATTTGCAAAAGTACAAAAAAAGTTTTGCCAACTGAAAAAAAAACACTACCTTTGCACCGCATTTTTGGAAAATCATGCATTTTTTTTAACAAATTATTTTTTTAATCAAGTATGAATCAATACGAAACCGTTTTCATTTTGACTCCCGTTTTGTCTGATGATCAGATGAAGGAAACGGTCGCTAAGTTCAAAAAGATCCTCACCGACAATGGTGCTGAAATCTTGAATGAAGAGACCTGGGGAAGACAAAAGCTGGCTTATGCAATCCAGAAGAAATCGTCAGGCTTCTATGTGCTGATTGAGTTCAAGGCTGAGCCAGAAGTTATCAAGACTCTCGAGACTGGCTTCCGCCGCGACGAGAAGGTGATCCGCTTCATGACTGTGAAGCTCGACAAGTATGCTGCTCAATATGCAGAGAAGAGACGTATCAAATTAGGTAAAAAAGAGGAGGCTTAAATTATGGCAGAGAAAGATACTGAAATCCGCTACCTGACCCCGCCGTCAGTCGACACAAAGAAGAAGAAGTATTGCCGTTTCAAGAAAAGCGGTATCAAGTACATCGACTACAAGGATCCTGAGTTCTTGAAGAAGTTCCTCAACGAGCAAGGCAAAATCCTGCCCCGCCGCATCACTGGCACATCTCTCAAGTATCAGCGTCGCGTGGCTACCGCCATCAAGCGTGCCCGCCAAATAGCTCTGCTTCCTTATGTAACCGATTTGATGAAATAATAGAGGAGGAAACAGCATGAAGATTATACTGAAAGAAGATATCATAGGTCTGGGATACAAAAATGATGTGGTGGAAGTGAAGAACGGCTATGGCCGCAACTACCTCATCCCCCAGAAGAAGGGTGTCATCGCTTCTCCTTCTGCTCTGAAGCAGTTGGCAGAGACCCTTCGCCAGCAAGCTCATAAGATTGAAGTGCTCAAGAGTGCCGCTGAGAAACGTGCTGCTCAACTTGAGGGTGTAGTAGTGGAAGTGGCTGCCAAAGTTAGTGCTACTGGCGTGCTTTATGGCTCCGTAAACAAGAACACTGTATCGGAGGAATTGGCAAAGAAGGGCATCGAGGTGGACCGCAAGATCATCACCATGCGCGACATCAAAACTGTGGGCGAATATGAGGCTACTATCCACTTCTTCAAGGATGTGGAAGTGAAGGTGCCTGTGAAAGTGGTGGCTGAGAACGCTGAGGAGCTGAAAGCTCCAGTGGAAGAGGCCCCGGTGGAGAAAGCTCCAGTGGAAGAAGATTTCATCGATGAGATGGATGAGATTGAAGAGGCTCCTGCTGCTGAGTAATCAATAGTTCACAATATATTAAAACCCGGACATCCTTTGATGGCCGGGTTTTTTACTTGTATGATTTTTTGTTTTTGCAGATGGAGATGGCGCGTCAGTATCGGTTTTAGAAACCGCCAAAACGTCCACCGCCACCCCTTTGGCCGCCTCCGCCACCTCCTCTTTGGCCACCATCGGGGAAAGGACGGTCGCCACGAGAACCTCCTTGGAAGAACTCGCCACGACCATTGCCACCACTCCTATTGCGACCACCAAACATGTTGTAGCGGTAACTCACATGAATCATGGCGTATGAGGTGATGGCATTCACTTCGCGGTCGGTCCAGCCATTGGCGTTCACTGTGCGTGAGAAATTCGACTGTTTGTTGAGAATGTCATACCATTGAAGCATGATGGTGAGCTTCTTGCCTTTGAGGAAACTCTGTGACAATTGAGCATTCCATATCAACTCGTTGGTGTTGAGCGTCTTGTCACTATAGCCACGTTTGCTGTAAAGGTGCATGTCGGTTGAGAGGTCTGTTCCCCATGGGAAGGTGATTCTGGTGTTGCCGCCAAAAGAGTAATTCCACGTGCTCAGATTGTTGGATGCCTGAAGACGGTTCTCTGTATGGGCGTATGTGGCATTGCCATTGAGCGAGAAGTTCAACCATTTGTTTCTGAAACTAAGCGAGACAGACGGACTGAGGTTGTATGTGTGTGTGACATTTCGGTCGGGTGTCTCGGTGCGGTTCAGGTTGACGTAGGCTATATGATGGTTGTAGCTGCCTCGCAAGGAACCGCTGACATCCCATCGGTTCAGGGTGTCAAGACCTATGTTGAAGGTCATGCCACCGTTGGCGCTCCAGTTGCCGTTTATGTTTTCAGGGCGGGTAATCCTACCTCCCGTCGTACTGTTGTAGGTCACCACATTGCCTATCGCATTGGTGGTGCGCTGCCACGAGGCATTGGTGCTGAAACTCCAATGGCGCTGGTTCTTGGGTATGTTGAAGCCTAAGCTGTCGGTGACAAACTTGGGACTGCGTTGCTTTTGGAAATTGGCGCTGAGATTGCTGTTGAAGGATGGCTTCAGGCCAGGATTACCCATGGTGATGGAGAGAGGGTTGGTGTTGTCGTAGATTTCAAGCAGCTGGGTTATCGACGGTTGGGATGTGGAACCCCTGAACGTTACTTGTAGGTTGGTCTGTTGGTTGAATCGGTAACGTAGGTTGAGTGTTGGCGACACGTTGCATACTGTGCGAACAGTGTCAACAGGACGGCCGAGATATTGCTGTATGAAATGAGAATTCTGGGGTTGAATCGTCATGCCGACATTCATGTTCAGCTTCTCGCGGACAACCCTAAGCTGCAAGTCGATGTTGTGCTCGTTCTCTGTGCGCTCGGAATAGCGGCTCAGGCTGTCAGAGAGATAGCTCTCGTATGGATTGTCGAGAAAACCGAAAAGACGAGTCCAGTCACGATATTCATTGAGTACATTGTAAAAGGCTTCCTCATCGAGGTCGGGGAAGTCATAGGTCGATGGGTCGCTTTTCTGGTAGCTGTGGCGATAATTATAACGGGTTTGAAGGAATATGCCTTGCAATCCTTGCTGGCGCTGGTTCATCCTCCTGTCGCCGGGGAATTCGGTGACTTCTTGTTGTTCTTTTGGCTTGAAAATCAACAGAGGTTCAGTGTAGGTGACGCCAAAAGAAGCATTAAAACTGTTTGAGGGTGAGTAATTATATCGGTTTGTCTGATATGTGGAGTCGTTGCCTTCCTTGTTCTTTTGTTGGAATAAGTGGACGAATGACAGGTTGGATGAGCGATTCAAGCCTTTGCGATAACTCAAATTCGTGTTTAAAGATATGTTGCGGCCTGTCTTGCTAAGTCTGCGGAATAATTGGGCTTGGGTGCTGATGTCTTTATTGTCGCCATAAGACATCGACTTGTTTTTCCGACTGTTCATGATTACGTTTTCTGCGTTTAGCAGAGCCTCGCCTTCCTTTTCCAAGGGAAATTCCGTATATTTGAAAGGATCTGCATTGAATGAAGCGGAATTAGTATGTCCCTTGTTGTCGTTTGTGGAGAGTGAAAGGTTTGGTCGGAATGACAGCGTGGTGAGTGAGTCGATGGTCCATTGCAGGTTCATGTTGCCCGTCCAACTGTTAGAGCGGGAATATTGTTGGTTTATACTGTGTGAGAAAGCACCATTGCGAGTGCTGACAAAGGTTTCCGAACTTGTTCGGTTCCAATTGTCGGCATTGTTGTGGTTCCAAGTCACACGACCATTGATTTTCAGATTCTTGTTGTTCTCATAACTTATATCCAGAGCTGTTGACTTGGAGTGGCGCTGGCCATTGCCATTGCCTCTGCCACGACCTCCACGCCCGGAGAAGTTGCGGTCGTTCACGTTGTTGGCATTGCCCATGAAAGTGTAGCGCATGGCTCCGAAGGGCTTCATGGCTGTAAGGCGGATACCATAGCGGTGATCGGTGCCTATGCCGATGTCGGGATTCATCTGCAAGCCATTGCGGGCACTGCGCTTGGTGACGAACTCAAGGACGAAGTCATCATTGCCATCGTCTATGCCGGTCAACCTCGACTGGTCGCTCTTCTCGTCGTATGCCTTCACTTGGTCGATGACGTAGGAGGGTAGGTTTTTCATTACCGCGCTGTTGTTGCCCGTCATGAAGTCGCGCCCGTCCATCTTGAATCTCCTCACTGTCTTGCCATTGACGGTGATGCCTCCGTCATCGTCCACTTTCGCTCCTGGCAATGCTTCCACAAGGGCTTCTATGACAGAACCCTCTGGCACGCGGAAGGCATCGGCATTATAGACAATGGTGTCGTCCTTTATGACCATTTTTGGAACATTGGCAGTGATTACTGCCTCGTCGAGCAACACGGCATCAGCCTTCAAACGAATGTCGCCCAAAGCAATGGGCTTGGAGGTCTTGTTAAGGTTGACAGCCTTGGACTCGTAGCCCAAGTAGTTTATTTTCAGAAGATAATTGCCATTGGAGATATCGTGGAAACTGAAAAGGCCTCTTTCATCGGATAGAGATCCTCCCACAAAGGTGGTGTCTTGATGCTCCTGGGTATTCGTGTTCTTGCGGTTGGAACTTGACTTGCTTAATTTGTAGAGCTGTATTGTGGCTTTCTCCAAAACCTCTTGGTTTTCATCGTCTATGATGCGTCCAGAAACGGCTGCTTCTTGAGCAACAGCATATTGCAAGGTTATGAAGAAAAATGAAATAAATGACAGGTAACGATGGAATTGCATCTTGTTGGTATTTGGCTTTATAGGTTAGATGCATTTTTCATTTGAAGGTTTAATGGCTTACATTGAATGAAAGCAAAAAACTTCGTCTTTTGCTTTGCATTCCGCTCGGCTTGCACTACTTTGCTGGCGCGAAGGTACTCTCGTTCGGAAAAGCTAAAATAATATTTTGCTTTTCTCTCACTTATTCGTACTTTGCTGGCGCGAAGATAGGCTGCGCCTCGGGTATGAAAGCAAAAAACTTCGTCTTTTGCTTTGCATTCCGCTCGGCTTGCACTACCTTTGCAGCGCGAAAGGGATGAGCCGTTTCGCAAGACAAAGAATATTTGATTCAAACCCTGCCATAAGGCATGGGTATTAGAAATTTTTTAAAGTAAAAAGATGAAAGCATTTGTTTTTCCCGGACAGGGAGCGCAGTTTGTGGGCATGGGTAAAGATCTCTATGAGAGCAATGACATGGCCAAACAACTTTTCGAAAAAGCCAACGACATCCTTGGTTATCGCATCACAGACATAATGTTCGAAGGCACCGACGAAGACCTCAAGCAGACCAAGGTGACCCAGCCAGCTGTATTCCTGCATAGCGTAATCAGCGCATTGTGCATGGGCGAGGATTTCAAACCCGACATGACCGCTGGACACTCACTCGGAGAATTTTCAGCACTTGTAGCAGCTGGAGCACTCAACTTCGAGGATGGCTTGCGACTGGTTTATGCACGTGCCATGGCAATGCAGAAGGCTTGCGAGGCTGCTCCTTCAACTATGGCTGCCATCATCGGTATCGACGATGACAAGGTGACAGAAATATGCCAGCAAGTGAGCAACGAAGGTATTGGCGTGGTGGTGCCAGCCAATTTCAACTGCCCAGGACAATTGGTTATTTCAGGAAATGTGGAGGCCATCAACGAGGCTTGCGCACGTATCAAGGCTGCCGGAGCCAAGAGAGCACTGCCTCTTAATGTGGGTGGAGCTTTCCATTCGCCCCTGATGCAGCCTGCCAAGGATGAACTGCAGAAGGCTATCGAACAGACAGAGGTGAAGACTCCAAAATGTCCGGTCTATCAGAATGTAGATGGAAAGCCACATACCGATCCCGTGGAGATAAAGCAAAACCTCATTGCACAGCTCACAAGCAGCGTGAGATGGACACAGTGTGTGCAGAACATGATAGCCGATGGTGCAGACGACTTTACAGAGTGCGGACCAGGAAAGGCATTGAGAGGCATGATTGCACGCATCAATAAAGAAGTGTCGGCACACGGCATCGACCAATAACTTTTTCATGGAGCCTTGACCAAATGGCCAATGGCTCCATTTCTTTTTTTACCGCCATGAAACAGAAAATTGTCATATACCAGATTTTCACACGCTTGTTTGGAAATCGACAATTGCCCAAGAAAGCAAATGGGGCAATTGAAGAAAACGGATGCGGAAAGTTCAACGACATCGACAATGCGGTCTTGGACAAGATAAAACATCTCGGGGTAACTCATGTTTGGCTGACAGGTATCATACGTCATGCTACAGCCACCGACTACTCTGAATACGGCATCCCCAAACAGACACCCATGGTGGTGAAAGGAAAGGCGGGATCGCCATACGCCATAACTGATTATTATGATGTAGATCCAGACTTGGCAGTAGATGTGAACAAGCGCATGGATGAATTCATGAATCTTGTCGAGAGAATTCATCATGCAGGCATGAAGGTTGTCATCGACTTCGTGCCTAATCATGTGGCACGAGAATATCATTCCATCTGCAAGCCCGAAACGGTGGCAGACTTGGGGGAGAACGACAATACTGCCATGCACTTTTCTACTAACAACAATTTCTATTATTGTTGGGGACAGCCTCTCGACACGTCACAACTGCCTGAGGACTTGGGTGAGCCTTATAAGGAAATTCCTGCCAAAGCCACAGGGAACGACCATTTTGATTGCCATCCTGGCGCCAACGATTGGTATGAGACGGTAAAGCTTAACTATGGCATTGACTATTGCGATGCCGGGGGAAGGTCGGAACACTTTCAACCCATACCCGACACATGGGGCAAGATGACCTCCATCCTCCTCTTCTGGGCTGCAAAGGGTATAGACGCTTTCCGGTGCGACATGGCAGAGATGGTGCCTGCGGCTTTTTGGCACTGGGCTACGGACAAGGTGAAATTTGCCTACCCCAAGGTGTTGTTCATCGGCGAGGTTTACGACCCTTGGCAATATCGGAATTATATCCATGCAGGTTTCGACTTGCTTTACGACAAGGTGGGCATGTATGACTGCCTTCGTGCTGTGGCATGTGGAAACAGGCGCGCTGCCGACATCACATACCAATGGCAGGCAACCGATGACATACAGTCGAACATGCTTTACTTCCTTGAGAACCATGATGAGCAGCGCATAGCAAGTGATTTTTTCGCTGCCGACCCACAAAAGGGACTGCCTGCCATGATGGTGGCATCATGGCTGAATGATTCGCCTGTCATGGTGTATGCCGGACAGGAATTTGGGGAGAAAGGCATGGACCAAGAGGGATTCAGCGGAATGGACGGGAGAACTACCATTTTCGACTATTGGTCTGTGGATACTATCAGAAGAGGTTACTTCGACAGCAGGAAGATGAAAAAGGCCGAAAGAGAACTGAGGGACTCGTATTCGAAAATCCTTTCTCTGGCAAATGCCGAGGATGCACTGAGGGAAGGGGATACTTACGACCTTATGTATGTGAATCATGGCTTGGCCGAAAGACAGTTCGCCTTCTTGCGCAAGCAGGGCAGACAGATGGTTCTCGTCGTTGTCAACTTCTCTGATGTTGTTGCAGAGTGTGATGTCGTCTTGCCTCAGCATGTCTTCGAATTCTGGAACATGAATGGAGGCTCTTACCGAGCCTCCGACTTGCTCACAGGCGAGACCCTGCAAATGACCATAGCGCCAGACATGCCTGTCAGCGTTTCTATTCCTGCCTGGGGAGGACGAGCTTACAAGTTCATTCTGTAAGATTCTTGGCTCGGCCAATCAATTTGAGTAGTTCTGCACGATAGCCATTAGGGTCGAAGGAAAGGCTCTTCTCCACCAAGTCTTCTGCCATGCTGAAAGTGGCGTCTCCTTTGTAGATTGATGTTCGCAACAACATGCCGAATGCGGCTATGCCAGAAGCCAAATTCATGTTGGCTGATGCCTCTTCTTTTTCGTCTTCCACATTTGCGAAAGCTTTTAGGAGGATGCTGTTGTCGCTGAGGGTCTTCTTGTAGCGGAAGTCGAATGTGGCGAAAGCATGTTTTTCTGACGGCTCCATTGCCATGCATTTTGTGTATTTCTCAGTGGGAACAATCTCATACAATGCCGTTATGGTCTGTCCTGCTCCTATTTCCCCTGCATCTTTCTTGTCGTTGTTGAAGTCTTCCACATTCATCACTCTATTTTCATATCCAATAAGACGATAGGAACTGACAAGTGATGGATCAAAAGTCACTTGGCACTTTGCATCGTTGGCGACGCTGACAAACCTGTCACGTTCGTGAACGAATACTTTCATCAACTCGTTTTCATTGTCGATGTAATTGTAGGTGCCGTTGCCTGCATTGCTCACTTTCTCCATCATGGCGTCGTTTAGGTTGCCCATGCCAAATCCAAGGCATGTCATGTAGATTCCTTTGCGGGCGAACTGCTCCACCATCGCAACAATGGAGTCGGTATTGGTGACGCCAACGTTGAAATCGCCATCAGTGCCCATGATGACGCGGTTGTTGCATGATGGGGAATAGTTTGCCAATGCTTCTTCGTATGCCATCTTGAGAGCCGCACCTCCCGCAGTGCTCCCCTCTGCTTGCAATTCGTCTATTGCTTTCTTTATCTTGTTTGCCTCCTTTGCAGGGGTGGATTCCAGCAATTTCCTCACCTCGCCAGAATAGGTGATGATAGAGATGCGGTCTTCTGGCGCAAGTTGGAAGAGCAGCTCCTTCAAGCCTGACTTCAGTAGTGGCAACTTGTCTTCCGAATACATGGAACCTGAGACATCCACCAAGAAGACGAAGTTTGCGCGAGGTTTTTCTTCGGCTTTCAAGTCCTTTCCTTTTATGCCCATGCGCAGGAGACGATGAGATGCGTTCCAGGGACAGGCTCCCACTTCGGTATTTATGGCTACAGCCTCATTGTCTGTTGGATTGGGGTAGTCGAAGGTGAAATAGTTGAGAAACTCCTCTATTCGCACGCTGGATTTCTCTATTGTGTAGCCTTTGTCGATGCTTTTGCGCATGATGCCATAAGATGCGCCATCGGCATCCACCGAGAATGTGGATGTGGGATTGTCCACCACATTGACAAATGGGTTGTCGGTGAACTCATCAAATTTGTTGCCTGAGATATGGGCAGGAACATTGTCGGTGGAGTACATGCTTTCGTAGAGTGCCCCTCCTTCGTAGTTGTTCATGGAGGTGCTACATCCTATCACAAGAATGGAGGATGCTGAAATCAATAATCTCGAAATAAGTCTTTTCATATCATTATTATTATGTTGTTGTTTTTTTTATGCAGCTGACAAATGTCTCTCGTTTGATAACAACCGATTTTTGAAAACCTACATAAAAAACAAAGCCTTTTCGAAATCATTGCATGAGCTTGTTGAATACTTTTAAGAAAAATGCTATTTTAACACCTGTTAGCCATTGAGGATTATGCCGACAATGCCCATGACATCTGCAATGCCTATTATGTTGCTGCCGTCAATATCAGCATTCTCAAAGAAGAAGACAGGCGTGGGGTAACCCAAAATGAAGTTTACTGCAAGCATGACATCATTGACATCCACCTCTCTGTCGTGGTTCACGTCGCCCATGGCAAATGGTTCGGTGATGGATATGTTGAATTCCATTTCCTCAAGGTGAATGCTTGCTCCATTCGTGGTGCTTAGGGTGATATTGTTGATGCTGCATGAAAGGGTGCCTTCATCCATAATGCTGTCAGCTTGGATCTTTATGGTGAAGATTGGACCTTCGGTGCCCGTGATAGTGGCATTGGACAAGGAGTAGCCGATGAGGCGGTAGATGTTGTTCTCCAACTTCGTTGCCGCTAATGTCATGTCTTTGTTGCTGTATCGTTCTGATGGCTGTATGCAATACCCGTTGTCGTCGCTTGCAATCGACAATCCTTCCGCAAGGTGTATGTCCATTTGGTATCCGTTGTATATCTTGGTGGTGTCGTTGTTTAAAAGCACGGATAGTAATGCTGTGGCACCTGGTTCCATTGTCGTAGATTCTGCAAAGATTGTCGTGTTTGTGACGGATGTGTAGAAGAAACCGGATTTCCATTTGAAATAGTCACCCGACGTGTCGGTGCCTATGTTGAAGTCTTTATGGATTACCATCATGCATGGAGACTCCTTGCTTCCTACACCAGTGCATGCCGTGTTGCTGATGTTTTCCATTGATGGGGAAAGGGTGAGAGTGTCAAGTCCCGTGCAGTCGTAGAGCAAGTATCGGCTGTCTGATATGCTGTTGAATGTGACGGAGGTGAAGTCAAGGTAGTGCAAGTTGGCGCACCCTTGGAACATGCGGAAGAAACTGCTGTTGTTGGTTGTGTCGAAATGGCTCAAGTCGATTCTTTCCAATGCCGTGCAGTATTGGAACATGTTGTTCATCTGCAAGGTGTTGTGGGTGTCGAGAAACTCCAAGTCAATGCTTTTTAGGCTTTGGCAGTTACAGAACATATAACTCATGGTGATGACCTCGGATGTGTTGAGGTTTTCCATCCCTTCTATGTTGCTTAACATGGTCATGCCTTCAAACCAGCTCCGTGTGGAGGTTGGGCGTGCCTCGGAAAATGAAGGCGTGAAAACAACTTTTGTTATGCTTGCCTTGTCATTATTCCATTCAGGAGAGCTCGCAGGATTGTTCAAGGAGTATGTGTTGCCCTCCTGTTCTTCTCTCTTGCTATCACATATGAAGGTTAGTGTCTGCCCGTCTGGAGATAGCATGGCATAAGCTTCTACACTGTTGCTTGTACCATCGTCGGTCTGCGACCACGATGATTGTGAAGATAGCAAGGCGAGTGTCAAAAACAATAAAAATCTCATGTTTCTCATATTATTGTTGCAAAAATAGATAAAATTCGGGAATTACAAGCCAGTGGAGATGATGTTTTTCATTTCATACAAGAGCAATGACCGCCCCTAAGGACCCGAAAGGGCAAAAAAAATGAAGGAAATAATCATTATTCATTTTTTTTTGCTATTTTTGTCGGCATGTATGATGACAATATAACATTCAACGAACACAACAAAGACGAGTTCCCCCCTGCGCATACGGCGGAACATTTGCTCAATCAGACGATGATAAGGATGTTTGGCTGTAAAAGGTCGGACAATGCTCACGTGGAAAGAAAGAAGAGCAAGATAACTTACGTGTTGGACAGAAAGCCAGACAGAAAGCAAGAGCGGGAGATAGAACGACGGATGAACGAACTCATAGAGGAGGATTTGCCTGTCAGTTTTGAATATGTCAGCAAAGACGAACTGCCAGAGGAAGTGGATGCTTCACGCCTGCCTGACGATGCCTCAGATACAATACGACTTGTAAGAATAGGCGATTATGACGTCTGTCCATGCATAGGCAAGCATGTAAGATCCACTGCACAGGTGGGGCGTTTTGAGATGTTGGGTACTAATTGGGACGAGCACTTGCATACCTTTAGGATTAGATTCAAGGTGATTCCATAAAGGTAGGTTCTAATATAAGACACATCTTAAAAATCACACTACTACATTAGGCGGATGAGAAAAATATTGTTGTTGTTGGCATTCTTTGCTTGGATGACGGCAATCCAAGCAAAACCAAGAACGACGCAAGAACTTATGCAAAAAGCACAGCAAGTGTTGTGCAAGGATAGGCATGGAGCGGGAATGAGAACAAAGGCCGCGATGCAGATTCTCAGGCAAAGGGATGGCGTGGTGGTATTGGGCAATGCTTCCGATGGCTTTGCCGTGATGACCATTGATGATGCTTTCCCCGCAGTAATGGGGTATTCCCTGACAACATTCGATTATCAGACAACCAACCCGAACTTCAGATGGTGGCTTGCTGCCGTGGAGGAGATGGCAAAGGCTGTGCCCGAAAGAACGATAAGCAGAATAAAGCCAGACAAGGACAAATATCCAGAAGAAGTGGCACCTTTCATGAAAACAAGATGGGGTCAATCGGCTCCGTTCAACAGTCTTTGTCCAAAAGGGTGCCCGACGGGGTGTGTGGCTACTGCTGCAGCACAGGTTATAAGATATAATCAATGGCCTGTTGAAGGCAAAGGCTCAGCATTCACTTATTACCCTTTTGGGGATTTTCAAGCTTCATGCTTGGAGGCTGATATTGATGGTGTGCATTATGACTATGCGAACATGCTCAACAGGTATGATGCATATACAATGGTCACAAATGCTCAAAAGAATGCAGTCTCTCAACTGATGTATCATGTAGGCTTGTCGATGAAAGCCATGTATGATGAGGACGGAACAGGGGCGTATAATGAGACTTTGTGCCATGGTCTGCGTGTCAATTTCAGTTATCCTTATGCTGTTACCATCAATAGCGATGATTACAGTGCCAATGAATGGATGGACATCATCTTTGATCAACTGAGCAAGAATGTCCCATTAGTATATGGCGGTTCCGACATGGATTATTCTGGTCACGAGTTTGTGTTGCATGGGTATGACAGTGATGGCATGGTGTATATAAACTGGGGATGGAATGGTGCTGAGGATGGATATTTCGACCTCTCGTCGCTCCTTGTTCATTGGGGATTATACAATTTCAATTATTTTCAGGATGTGGTGCTGAGATGTTCTCCAGAGTGGATAGAGACAGACACCCTATATGTGGAAGTGGCAACTCCAGGGACATTGCATGAATTGCTCACTCCCCAGCAGCAGGATTCTACCATTTGCCTGAGTCTGAAAGGTGCCATCAACAGTACAGACATAAAGACTCTTAGGAAAATGGCGGGATGCACCACCACAGGAAAGGGAACAAGAGGCTGCCTGTCTGTACTCGATCTCAGCGATGTGCGCATCGTGGCAGGTGGTGAACCTTATTTGTTGGAAAATGGAATGGAACTGACTACCTCGGATGATGAAATGCCATACAAAGCTTTTGAAAAGTGCTCTTTCCTAATTGATGTCACCCTGCCAACTTCTCTTGTCCGCTATTCTGACGGAGTGTTCGCAGGTTGCAACAACCTCGACAGGGTAAGGCTTGCTCCTGGCGAACAGAGCGAGTTTGTGGTGGATGGAAGCTTCGTGATGAACAAGGAGAGGGATGAACTCATCGAGTGTCTTCCAGGATATGATGATGTGGATTATGTCATACCTTCGGGAGTCAGGATTGTTCATGACTATTCGTTTGCTTGCAGATACCTTTATGAAAGGATTTCCTTGCCTGCTTCAGTGGAAAAGGTGGGGAAGTATGCCTTCAACAGATGCTTCGACCTTGTTAGTACCTATGTTTATGCAGAAAAGCCTCCTCAGATTGACGATACAGCCATCGATGAACTTGACTTGTTGCTTAGGACTCTCTATGTGCCAAAAGGAACAAGGGGACAATACCAAAAGGCTGATGGATGGAAAAAATATGCCGGCAGAATAAAGGAATTTGAAGCTGTGGATGGCATTGACGAAAAGCATGCCCGACAGGCTGTTGAAGGAAGTGACCATGTTTATGACATCATGGGAAGAAGGGTGGAGAATGCCCACTTCCTGCCATCAGGAATATATGTGGTTAATGGACAAAAGAAGGTGGTAAGGTGATTTTTGACCTTATAATAATCAGCAAAGAAAGGGGGTGTGTCAAAATGAATAATTTGGCACACTCTCATTTTTATATCTTGGCGACATGGGGAAATCGGCCTTATGCGGCCATTTTTTGTTCTGAGG
>ONAG01000031.1 GCA_900315745.1 uncultured Prevotellaceae bacterium | reverse complement strand
ATATATAGAAGACCAGAAGAAGGTATGAAGGAAAGAGAACATAGGTTCGCTTTCATCCCACACCTAAAGGAAGTGGGCATTCCCGCTTGTGGTCGTAAAAAAGTTGTATATTTGCATGTTAAGTATGCGAGTATGTTTCTATCAGTGCATAGCCTATAGACAAATTAGATATACAATAACAGAAGATATTATGACAAAGAAAACTGTACGGAACACAAAAAAAACGATCGTAAGTATAAATGAGCGCGATTACATCTCGCTCACCGATATGGTAATCAAATATTAATACCTTTATTCCCATGAACAAGAAAAAAAGCATTATCACCATATTCTTGTTGGCTATTTTTTTACTGATAGCTTGGACTACAATAACGTTTATCTTTTCTAATGACAATGAAGATTTAGGTGGAGGTTATACCTATTATTCCGAACAAAAGATGATTAGTGGAAAGTTTCAAATACCACCAACCATACAAGAATATAAATATGATTCAGAAATTATCATTGCCAAACAACACCCAACAAAACATAAGGATATAATGTATGCTGATTATAATTATCCTTTCGGACGGGATACAATTTACTATTGGATAATTGATAAAAAGGCGAATACTTTTTCAGGGCCAATGAATCATAATGATTTCTTAAAGGAAATTAGCCAATATGATGACAAATTTGAATTAAATTAAGGAGATGAAACGTATATGCCTTTTGTCAACACTTCTGCTAGCAGTCGCAGTCTCTGCACAGAATCGTATTGTGCTTGTCGAGGAATTCACCAATACGGGATGCGGTCCTTGTGCGTCGTGGTCGCCCGAACTAGATGCCGTGATTGAAAACCGCTTGGGTGATTGCGTCGCCATCAAGTATCACAGTAATTATCCCAACCGTAACGACGAGTTCTATAATTACGATCCCGATACACAGCAGAAGCGCCACGATTTCTATGAAGTAGATGGTGTGCCCGCCACTTTTGTCAATGGTGAAAAGTTATATTTCCGCACATCTTCCTGCCTGGATGAAACCATCACGCAGCAGATGGCTCAGCCGGAAAGATTCTCGCTCACGCTTTCGAAAGGAATTGAAAACCACAGAATGTCGGTCCAGACCAACCTCACACCATTACAAGAAATCGAGAGTGGCACTTCGCTGAGGTTGTTCGTGGCCGCCATAGAGGAACACATCTACCCATCCAAACCATATCCCAATGGCGAAACCTCGCTTCACTACACCATGCGCAAGATGTTCACGGGCGGTGATGGCATTCAGATAAGCGATGACGGTCTCCATGCTGGTCAGGCCTACTCCTATGGTGCGTCTTGGGAAATCGACTTCTGCGATGACGAGACTCAACTCGGCGTGGTGGCTTTCCTGCAAGACATTGAAACGAAGGAAGTGGTTTGTGCAGCATACAGCGGAGCCGGGACAAACAAGGAAAACCACCTGACATTGGTAGCCTTGAACGCCACTCCCGATTTCATCTGCGTATCCGATTATTATGGGTATGTGGTATTGCGCAATGATGGTTACAACACGCTGACCACCGCCACACTCAACGTGAAGGTCAATGGGTCGTTGAAGCAATACCCTTGGAACGGGGAACTCGACTATCTTGAGCGCGACACGCTGGCATTCGACGGATTCCGCGACTTCACTCTTTCCGATGATGAGAACCAAGTGCAACTATGGTTCTCCGATGTCAATGGCACCGCTGCCGAGAGCAACCGCATCAAAAGCACTTTCTCCAATTCCTTGCAGGCACACTACGGCGTGCAGTTGAGGTTTTATACCGACAAGAAACCCGATGAGACGACATGGAAACTCTACAGTTCGGTGGGGGATGTGGTGCGTGAGGGAGGACCATATACCGACCCTATGAAACTATATACCGAAAACCTCCAACTGACACACGACGACTGTTACCTGCTCGAATTCCTCGACGCTGGCAATGATGGCATCAAGGGCGACTACGGAACCGGCTACTATCAACTCTACCAGATTGATAATGCTGGAATGACCCAACGCCTCACACAAGGCAATTACGACGGGGCGGTACACGACGTGTATTTCAATCTGACCGAGGCTTCATCGACAGGTGTCGTGGAGATTCCTACAGATGGTGTCTCATCTGGCTCGTGCTACGACTTGCAAGGACGCAGAGTACTACATCAAGAAAGAGGCGTCAACATCGTGAATGGGAAGAAAGCGGTTGTGAGATAAGCCTTCACCTCACTTGACATGTAGTTTCTTCCCATTCTGGATATATAAACCTCGCATGGGCTTGCCTTTCAAACGACGACCTCCCATATCGTATAGTGTGGCATCATTATTATCAACAACCGAAGGAGAGCTGACGGCATCATCGTTCATTTCAGAAATGATTTGGAAGTCGCGCCATCCACGTTTGGACTGATACTTGTCGGTAGTGCCTTTGGGGACATGAAGAATCGCTCTGCTTGTCACCACATCAGAGAAGCATTTGCCGAGCAATGGGGGGGCGTCATAGTCAATTAAATCGAAAGGCTCCTTAATATACGACCACACTTCCCAAATATTGTCGCACCCACTGAAGGCACCGCCTGCCAGTGTTGTCACTGAACGGCCTATCGTCACGTCCTCCAGGCCGCTACAGTCCTTGAAGGCATCCCAGCCCACATACTCCACCTTGTCGGGAATAACAAGTTCTTTGGGCGTTCGACAACCCAGAAAAGCATATTGGTCGATGGTGGTCACACCCTGTGGAATCTGGAATACGGGCAGACTGCCGCAGTCACGAAAAGCACACATGCCGATGTAGTTCAGACCGTCGGGAATATTCACCTCGCTGAGGCTGCTGCAACCGTCGAATGTCCAGCCCTCGATGCGGGTAAGACCATCGGGAAGATGGACTTTCACAAGTGACGTACAGCCGGAAAAAGCCGATGTGCCTATGCTCTGTATCTTGTTAGACACATAAAGTTCCGTCAAGCTCGAGCAACCACTGAGTGCTCCATTACCGATGGCAGTTACGGTGGCTGGTATCGAAATGCTTTCCAATTGGGCGCAACCACTCAGCCAACTGTTACCAATTTTTGTCAGTGTCGGTGGCAGCGTGATACTTTTCAACTTGCTACCTTGGAAAACAGCAGGAGTGATGTCCGTCACTGTTGCAGGAATATCGTAGTGGGTCTTGTCGCTTTGTACAGGGAAGAGCATCAGTGTCGTTATGTCGTGGTTGAAGAGCACACCATCTTCGCAGAGGTATGATGGGTTGCCGTCTTCCACGGTGATGCTCCGCAGTCCTTTGCATCCTATAAACGCCGTTTCCGTGATGTCGGTCAGCGTTTTGGGAAAGGCCAGTTCCTCAATGCTGGAACAATAAAAGAAAGCATAATCGCCTACTCGCTGCAACGACTTTGGGATATTGACTTCTTTCAATTTGTAGCACCGTGTGAAAGTCCAGTCGTCAATCTCGGTGATGTTGTCTGACAACTTTACAGATGTTAGTTCTCCACACTCATAAAAAGCATAGCCACCCAATGTTGTCACCTGTTCGGGAATGTCGATGGATGTCAGACTGCCGCATTGCTCAAAAGCGCCGTTGCCAATAGAGCACAGTGACTGCGGCAGATTGATGGCCGTCAAACTTCTGCATTGATTGAATGTGTTGTTCCCGATAGAGCGCAGCGACTGTGGCAGATGAACCGTAGTCAGTTGGCCGCAAAGATAAAATACCCTATCCTCCAATTTCTCTATTCCCTCCGGCACGGTCACCTCCTTGAGGCTACCACAGCCGCCGAACGCCGTGGAACCAATAACCTGCACGCTACTGGCAATCGACAGGGTAGTCATCGAGTTGCAGCCAGCAAAAGCATTTGAGCCTATCTGCGTGACCGAGGATGGGATGACCACCGATGTGAGGGCTGTGGCATCGTGGAAAGCATCATTGGCAATGACCGTCACATCATCGGGTATCACCAACTCCTTCACCTCCTCACCATTTAAAAACAGACGGTGTGCCAGACTGAGGGGGTTGCACTCCGAGCCTCCAACATAACTCATATTACACCAGGCGGTGAGGTCCTCGATATGAACAGCCTTCAGCCCATAACAACCACTGAAGGCAGAATAACCGATTTTCTGCATAGTGGCAGGGATGGCAATTGATGTCATCTTACTGCAAGCGCCAAAAGCCCATCCGTTGATTTCGGTAACGGTATATTCCTTTCCACCATAACTGACCTTGCTAAGTATCTTGATGTCGCCTACCAGTTGGCCTGGAACCATCTGTCGGGCTACACAGGCTGTCCTTGCACTTTCCGACAATACGTCGTAACTGATGCCTTCAACGTCGAAAGCTGCAACAGTTGCGCTCCATAATATGAAGACGAATGCAATATATATCTTTTGAACTGTTGTCATGGCCTATAAGTTTTTCTTTCAACCGCAAAAGTATAAAAAATACAGAAAGCCCGCAAGAATAAAGGTGATAAGTTAACTAATGTGGCAAAAATCACAGCAGTGAATCTTGGGGACGGAGTTTTTGATTCACTATACCATGTTCATATAAAATCATATGGAAGTCTTGAAATATTAGGTAAGTCTATGATAATCAAGACCGAATAAAAGCCCAAATTTACAAGGTACAAAATTGTATTACCCGTTGATAGATTATTTAGAATCTCTCTGTTGCATTTTATGACATTGATGAAGCGGTCGGGAATCAACAAAGTTTAAGATTTGGTTAAGATGGTTTAACCGCTTAATGGAGTCAACATTTTATGTATGAATACCAGGTGATAATGGTAAATCTCAAAAATCTTTATGAAAAATGCAAAATATATGCTATTTTTGCAAATCATACAATAACGTCACAATTTATCAACCTTAAAATATGAAATGGTTTCTACTAATTTCTATGCTTATACTGTCATATGATATAGCTATGGCAGATGATGAGTATGCATACAAAGAAGTGATAGCTCCGAATGAAGTCTATTCTGTGGGGATTGGTACTCCACTAATAGCCACGAAGCCATGCACTCATGCTGAAATGCTTTACAAACAAGAGTATATGAATATTTATCGTGGTGACTTGGTGACGCAATTAACTTATAAAGGTTACAATCTTGGTGAGGCATTCACACGGCATTTTGTCGTATGGATGGCAAATACACAACAGCGTGATATCAGAGACCAATACGGAATGACTCCGTCAGAATCAATGACGAAGGTTTTCGAGGGCGATTGCACCATCGCTGCCGGAGGCAGTGCCGACGAATGTATCCCCTTGTTGACCATAACTTTGGATCAACCCTTTGAATATGGCGGCTATACAATACGTGTGGTCATAGAAAGTAGTGGAGTAACTGCCGCGCAGGAAGTGTTCTTCGAACAGTACCGATTTCGTTGGCAAAGTTGCTACGCTACGGCCGAAGAATTAGGAGGATGGAGTCAGTCTGATTACGCACAGTTTCCCATCACAACTCTAACGGTTGCTACACCTGGCCAACGCCTGTCGTATATTCAGGTGTGTCAGATGATAACGGAAACTATTCGATAAGAATCGAAGAGGGGAGCCGATCTTATTTGGCAACTGTGTCGGCGCCTGGCTGTGCCACGTATACAGAGACATGGTGGGGAACAAAGGTTAAGGATGTTCCAAAAATGGACTTCACGCTTTATGACGCTGTGGAGTACAAGACCGGGCGACGTGCCACCATCATGCTGCCGGTCGCTCCCGACACGTCAAAGGGAAAATATTTTAGAATGGACAGAACGGAAGGCAAGCAACTCATCTTTGAACGAGAACTCTCGCCACAAGCGAATGTCCCATACGTCATTTTTCCAGACATGGACTTCTCCATTGACCTGAAGTCCTTGGACCTGACAATGAAGCCGGGAAGGACGGACATTCCTGGTATCGCCTTTGTTGGGTCATATATCAACTATGATTTTCCTTTGACTGACAATCAAGAACTATTATTTATGGACGAAACTTCTGACTGTGGTTTAGAATATTTCTACAATGATTTATTTGGATGGTTTGCGGGTGGATGGCGAATAGCAGCTCTCAGGGCTTGTATTATCGAGGATGGATGGTATGGCAAAGATCTTGTCTTTCATGATGACACTAGTGGCATTGCTCCCTCAAATTGTAATAAGACTACAGATGTTGGCATCTACGACCTGCAAGGTAGGCGGGTGACAAAGATGAAACATGGAATCTATATCAAGGATGGGAAAAAGATAATATTCTAATAACCTCATAAAGAAATGAATCGTTATGTAAAATTTATCATACCAGGAGTTCTTTTATTGGTATTGGGCATCTGGTTGTTTTTTTTCGCCTCACCATCAGTTTATACAGATGAGAAATTGAATGGGAAGAACACTCTTGAAGAGATAATCAATACATATGGAAACCCTGATTATTCGAAAACAATCATGTTGTCTCATGATTACCCATTATATGAATATCAAGGAGGACTTGCCGAGTATTGTCCTACGGATGGGAGTTCAAGAAAGGTTGTTGAGCTTACTTTTAAGAAGCGCAATCATCGTGTTATGAAAATCTGGTATGAGCAAAATGATGATAATACGATCACTGTTTTGGACAACCTGGAATGGGATTCTGACAAAGTTCAATTCTAAAAAGAAGAATTCCATATATAAGAAGTCCAAAAGAAAACCAAACTATTATTATGAACTGACGCCTCCATGCACATCACATGGAGGCTGTATTGTTTTATGGCACATTACCGTTGATACGAAATCTTATTTTCAACCCCGAAACACCCTCAAAATAGCATTCTTGTACCTCCATTGTACCTCGCCCCCCTAAAAAGCCCATAAACAAAGGGTAAATGATAATTCTGCACCAACGATGCATTCATCTCATAAAGAAATACAATAAAGAACACATTTTTCTCTCGCTTGTCCCACGATTTGGCACAAGATAGGGATATCTTTGCAACATGTTAGCGAATCGCGATACTTTTTGTGTCGAAATTCTCAATTACCAGATCATGAAAGCTCACACCCATAACCTATCCAATATGAAAATAAAGACTTTCATTCTTACCGTGCTTGTCCTTCTGTCAGGCTCTGCATGCAAGGCACAATACAACCAATACAACTCCTTTATGAGGAAGGCCCTGGTCATCTACAAATGCGGACCGGATGGCTACTACCATGCGACCAAGAATGTCACTCTCGACGAGGTGAAGGACGTGGAGACGCAATATGCCTACAACAAGAAGACACAGAACCTGTATGTGCTGACACCGAACAGCAACTGCGACATCAGACTGCTGAAGGATGAAGAACTGGAAACAGCCATCGAGGAACAGAACAGGATTCTCGAACAGAAATTCAAAAGGCTCAACGACCAACGCACCAGACATATCGAGGACTCCATCGCCAAAGCCAAGAGAGACTCCATCGAGCGTGCCCGTCAAGACTCCATAGAACGCGTGCGGGAGGCAGAGAAGCTCCAGACATACAGGACTACCCATGACTGGAGAAGGGTCCCGGTCAAGGGGGCCAGACTCAAATGTGAGATATGCGACGAGACAACCACCAACATGGACTCCTTGTATTGCCTTGGCATCAACAACGATTCCATCATGTACTTTGAATGGAAGGAAGGCAAGCTGTACAATGAGTACCTCGAATGGCACATCTCAAGCCTGCCGATGGAACTGAAAACCAACCCCAGCTTCAAGTATCATTTTGAAGCGTACCGCGACAGCCTGACGAACACGGAAGTCTCCAGCAACACCGCAAGGAGGCTTTGTGCGTTGAGCTTCTACAGATATCTCGACAATCTCCGCAAAGATGCCCCATACGGCTTCTTCGAGGACTGGGGATGGAGCAGCGAGTACTCTATGGTGACTTTCCTTTTCTCCTACACCAACATGAATAAGAGCACGATCAAGTATATCGCCGTTCACTTCAAAATCACCAATGACGTGGGGGACGTGCGAAAGACCGGCTATTTCCAGGGAACGGGACCAGTGGAGGAATATGACACAGGCTCATGGGAATGGGACAGCTCTCCCTATTTCGTGTCCGGCGACGCTTCCACGATGGAGTTCACAAAAGTCGTCATCACCTACACGAACGGCAAGCAGGAAGTGCTGTCGAAAAACCAAATCATGTATAATTGAACGAATCGAAAAGTAGAATAACTATATTGGAAAGAAATTTGGTAGAGAAGAGACTGAGCACAAGAGGCTGGGTTTGCATAGCAGATGACTTCTTTGGAAAAGCCGTGCGTATAGTGAGGGAGAAGTCAGGAGACCAGTTCTTCATCAAGCCTAAAGGCTATGGCGAGGTACGCTCAACAAGGTATCATGCCAGCCCATACGTGGATGACCTCAGCAATCGCGAGATAACACTGGAGGAGTACTATGAGTTTTGATGCCGCGCTCCACAACAAAATGAAAAAATACTCCAAGTAGATTCATAATAAGACGTGGGTTCTTCGTATTTTTTTGTACTTTTGTGCCGTAAAGCGAGCAACCTATAATAACCTAAATTCTCAAAAACAAATGACGATGAAAAAATGGCTCTATTTTCTGACATTCCTATTATCCATAACGATTTCTTATGGATGCAATCAAGTATCCCAAAAAGAATCTACAGTTGACTCTTTAGAAATGATAACCAAAGGAGAATGGGAATATAGAACATCTGTGGATGAAATGTACGATACAAAAGTTTACTTTGCCCGAAAACAAGCTGAAACTTCTGTTGGTATTATGAATATTCTTATCCGATTTCGAAATGATGACGGAAACCAAGTCTTTCTCGATTTGAAAGGCTCATTATTCGACTTCGGATATAATAAGAAAAATTTCGTGACAATCAGATTCGATAAAGATGAACCAGTCAAATATGTTGTGCGACCTCTTGATAACGGTAGTGATCAAAGTGTAGCTCTTTCCAAACCCATTGATTTTATAAAAAGAGCAAAATCCGCCACAACCATTCTTATCGAAACTCCGATTTTCAACGAATCTACTCAATTGTTCAAATTCGAAATGGATAACCCTCTTAAATGGGAACACTAATAGTCCATACTAACCCTAAGCTTGAAAAATTCATCGGATAAATATCACGATATGGCAGATAACCAACTCGTCCCCCACCCCTCCGACCGCATCATCTGCTTCAAGGTGGGCAAAGTCAAGAGAGAAAACCTCTATGAGATGACCCGAAAATACTGGAAGGTCAACATCCTGCGGGCAAGGAAAGCCACTCACGCGCTGGCCATCATCGACGGTGTCGTCCAGGCCTTATAAGCACCTCTGTGGCCAAACTCCAAAAAAACATGACAGACCACCAAAAACATAGACAATGCAATACAGACTGTTAGGAAACACCGGAATCCGTGTCAGCGCCATTGCCCTGGGCTGCGAGGGGTTCATCGGCAAAAGCCGGGAAGAAGCCTGGGCGATGTATGACTATGCCTTCGCACATGGCATCAACTTCATCGACATGTACACCTCAAACCCGGATTTCAGGGAGCAACTGGGCCGGTGGGTGAAAGACAAACGGGAGCGGTTCGTCCTCCAAAGCCACCTCTGCACGGTGTGGGAGAACGAGCAGTACCTGCGGACGAGGGATTTCGACAAGGTGAAGTCGGGCTTCGAACTGATGATGCGGCAGCTTGACACCGGATACCTCGACGTGGGCATGATCCACTACGTGGACGCGGAGACCGACTACGAGATGGTCTTTGGCGGACCGATCGTCGAATATGCGCAAGCACTGAAAAGAGAGGGGCGCATCCGTCATGTCGGCGTCAGCTCGCACAACCCACGCCTAGCACTGAAAATGGTGCAGACAGGGCTGGTCGACGTGCTCCTCTTCAGCATCAACCCCGCCTACGACCTGCAGCCCACCACGGAGGACGTGGAGGAGTATTTCGACAACAAGAACTATGAGGGCCGGCGCACGAACATCGACCCTGAGCGGCAAGCACTCTATGACTACTGCGCCAACCATGGCATCGCCATCGACGTGATGAAGGTGTATGGGGGCGGGAACCTGCTGAGCGACGCCCAATCGCCCTTCGGCAAGGCACTCACGCCCGTGCAGTGCATCCACTATGCGCTCACGCGACCGGGGGTGGCCTCGGTGATGGTGGGCTGCAACGGCATCGACGAGATCAAGGCGGCCTTGGCATGGTGTGACGCCAGCGACGATGAGAGAGACTATACAGGAGTGATGTCACGCCTTGAGAGGTTCTCCTGGACGGGCAAGTGCATGTACTGCGGGCACTGCGCGCCGTGCACCATGGGCATCCCCATCGCCGATGTCAACAAGTTCTACAACCTCACCGTGGCTGAAGGCAAAATCGCCGAGACGGTACGCGAGCACTATGCCGCTCTGTCCTGCCATGCGTCAGACTGCGTGGCATGCGGGGAGTGCGAGACACGCTGCCCCTTCGGAGTGGAGATCATCGAGGGCATGGAGAAAGCCGCCGAAACCTTCGGCTACTGAACAGGAAACAAATACAAATAACCATGACCGACAGTGGCAACCTCAATCCCTATTCCCTCCTGAGGTCTTTCACGATGACCCGCCTCGACGGTGACCTGGACAGGCTGAAAGACCTTGACCTGTCTGATCTGAGAGGTGACAGATTGTTCGGCTGTCCCAACCGGTCCTTCGACTGCGACGACACCAACATCGCCCGAGCCGTCTATGTCCTCGTTTACCAAAAGGCATTCCCAACCCTTTCCATGGAGACACTCGACGACAGGACGTACAGGGGCGACACGATGAACTCCTTCCGCACGCTCTTCGGCAAGATGAATGACGGGAAGGCGGAGATTGAGGACATCATGGATGTACCTGAGCCGCTGTCTGTGAAAATCCACCGGTTCTTCCATACCTGCCACACCATAGGCAACATGGTGCCGCTGCCCAACAAGAAGACAACCACGACACTGAACGTGATGCGGGCACGGCTGTGGAACGACTATTTCGACCATTTCCTCATCGCCGTGAGAGACTATCTCTATGAGCAGTCATACCATGAGTCATTCACCCCGCTCATGGAGGCGAACGACTTCGCCTTCGGTCCTTACACCGGCACGGAATGGGGCTTCGCCACACTGCTTGAACGCCTGCTGCTGCAGGGCTACAACGATGACGGCTCACTGATGCATTCCCTCCCTATCGCTCTCAAGCAAAAAAAGAAACTGCCACAGGAACTCTACCTGCAGGAGGCCGAGAGGTTCATAGACTTCTCCACCCGCCTCATCAGCGACCGGGCAGACCTGATCATCAAAAGCCTTCACCTCAAACTCCATTAGGACCCAAACATGGCGGACACTCTACCATGCTTCTAGTGCTCACATTGGAGGACTACGAATATGTCGGCCAATCCGTCAGAGAATTCTACGGAAAGAGCCAGAATCCGAATTAATACATCAATTTCTGATACATTAAAAATCAAATTCCATGCAGGTCGAGAAGAAACAGCCGGCACTTCGAAGGAAGAAGACTTCAAAGCCTTCCCCCCTGAAGACAAAGCAACAGGAGGCTTTGTCAAAGGCGGCTGTTGCCGTCACTGACTTTGCCAAAAGCGACTTGCAGGAGCCGCCAAAGGGACTGGTGGATGCCGTCAACCGCTACCTGTCCGTCCTCAACAGGGGGCGCAAGAGAAAACCCATCGATACGATTGTCCCGCACAGGAAAATCCTCGTCGGTCAGATCGTCATCCACTGCATCTGGGCTTTGGATGAGCAGCAGCTTGTAAAGGCCGAGAAAACACTTCTTGACATCGCTTCTTGTTTTGCCCGTACTTACAGGATGGGCAACGAATGGATGGCTGACATGGCCATCAACGAGCAGACGGACACTGCCGTCATTGACAAGGAGACGGCCGCCGCATTCCGCAAGGGCGACCTTACCATGCTCGACATCATCAGGAAACACCACAAGACCTTTTCCCAAACATAACAATGAAGCCAACCAAAAACACCATTTACTGCTATGGCTGCCGAAGGACCAAGATGCTATTTGAGACAAAGGCCAAGGCAGACAACTTCATCAGGTACAACAGCGAGGGCATCCAGGAAGAGAATGGCAAGGCTCCCGTCCGCAGCTACTATTGTGGCATCTGTGGCGGATATCATGTCACCAGCAACCCTTCGGCAACCGATGGCGAAAAAATGGATAGCCGTGACAGGCAGCGTGTGGAGAACTTCACAAGGCAGAAAAGAGAAAAGGAGGAAGCAAGAGCATTGGCTCAGACCGTTTCCAACAGGGTCGTCAGGATAAAGAAGCTCTTGAAGTACGGAAAGCTGACTGACGCTGAAGACCTTCTGGATGTCTGCTACCTGGACCTGGAGGAAATCCACAAATATCCTCTGACAGCTTACAGCAAGCAGTCCTCCCTGAGAGAAAAGGTCGAAAGAGCCAAGGAGCTGTTCCTGCAGGTGAAGGAAGTGCTTGGACTGCCTGAACAAGAACAACAAGCATTCATCTTCCAACTGCCCCCTGACAACAAACAGTACTCCCTTGTCAACGTCCTCAGCCATGCCTTCAAGATAAGGAGGATTGAGCACTTGTTGCTGCAAACGGATACTTTGCTTGATGAAGGGGAGACAAATTGTGTCGCACAAGCCATCAGCGAATGCAAACATCTAGTGGGCGAGATCGCCGCCCTTGAAAAGAACAAGAGCAGAAATCTTCAAGAGGCCGAAGCCAGGCTTCACGAAGTGGAAAGAAGACTCCACAGACTCAAGGATAAGAAAAAGACAGAAGGCAGCCAATCCAAGGATTCTGCGGAAAAAGCTGTCGATGAATACTCTGAGGATGGTTCATCTGCACCTGAAGACGCTGAAGATTCTCCGAGAGTGAAGCCTCAGTCAAAGGAATACGTCTCAACCATCCTCCAACTGATCAAGAAACTCGAACAGATACAGAAGGCATACGAGGAAGAGGACTACGACAACTGTGAGAGCCTTGTGGAAATTGTCAGTTTCATCCTGGATGACCTCGACGCAAGAGATGAAAACGTGAAGACCATCACGGATCAGCTCGACAATTGGAGACAAAGACTGGGAATGTCATAAAACCAACCAAACAACAACTTTCAAACGAATGCTTGAGATCGTAAGGCAAATACGTGAACTCGTCCTTTCACGGTGGACAAACAGCCAGCTGCACGGCATCAGCCACTGGGACAGGGTCTATGACTATGGGAAGCAGCTTGTCGCGCCAGGGGTCGACCCTCTTGTCGTGGCGCTCTTCGCCTACCTGCACGACTCATGCCGGACGGGCGACGGTTACGACACTTCCCACGGGCCGAGGGCGGCTGAGTGGATAGACTCCCTCAGAGAGACCTATCTGAAACCTTTGTCCGACGAACAGATAAGACTGCTCAAAGAGGCCTGCAGGCTCCATACCACCACTCAGAAGACGGGAAACCCGACTGTCGATGCATGTTTTGACGCGGACCGCCTGGATCTCTGGCGTGCTGACATCATACCTGACCCGGAAAAAATGGCGACGAAAAAAGGCAGGATGATAGCACAGGAGACGGACTATGATGCCTTGATGGATTCCATCCATTCCTAATCCCCTCTGTCATCCCCCATGGAGAATCTTTGTCACTTGACAAAGACACAAAACAACAGGATGCCCCTCCTGTCAATCAAGCTAACGTTTTTTTGAAGGAGTGATTTTAACTGAAATTGATATGTCAAGGCGCTCCCCACAAGTGGGACAGTCACAATTGATGACCTTGTTAACCTTGTTGACTTTATCAACAGTTAAAAAATCCTCGATTTCACAACCAATGGCCGTAGCAATCTTCTGCAAATCCGTATAGGTGATGTTGGGGTTGTTGATAGTACGCGACAAATTGTTAGGACGCACACCCAATTGACAAGAAATTTCTTTTATGTTGGTGCCGTGCTCCCTCGCTACTTTTTTGATATTTTTGGCGAGCATAATAATGTATCGAAAGGTTTTTAGACTGCAAAGATAAACCGATTAATTGAAAAAACAAAAGCAATAAAACCATTTTGCAGAGCAAGTAACGACAATACAATCTGTAAAGAAAAATCATAAAATATCGATTTATGATATGTTTTATATTAAATTTAAGTTAAATGTACCAAATTTAGATATTTTTCTTTTCTAAAAATTTTGCGGTCTCAATTTAAAAAATTACCTTTGCACCGTTCCAGAGTTATGCATTGCTGGGTCTCTCCCCATTTATACGAAAGGTTTGGGGGATGAGGATATACCTTCAGGCGAGTAGGTATGACCTCGACGCAGCATCAGGTTCCTTTGGAGAGTCATACCGGTGGGGCGTGGTTCCAGACACGCTCCCCCACTTTTCGTTTCCCAATAATTGAGTTTCCCTTACTTCAGGCAATCCAGTTTATCCTACATGCGGCATTTATTGAACTCAACCTTATAGGAATCCGCTATACAGATACTTTGGTCTCATGCTTAGTGGAATGTAATGGATATAGGACATAGGAAATAACAGGATCTGTAATTTTGAATAAAAATAAGTTTTATTCTGCTGCAAATAGTCACATTCCACAACTTCTAGCGGAATAAAGCCAATTTTGTTCAGAAATTGTTTACCCCCTTCAAATTCAATTCACAAAGTTCCACACTGCTTGTATGGCGAAAAAGGTCATAAGCAGTGATGCCACTAATTTCACGACTGAGCTGAGCAGAAAAGCAACAAATGACATCATGGAGACTTTCGAGGCATGGAGGAATTTCTTGTTTTTAATGTATTCTCCGATAAAAGCACCTAACAATGGACCTAAAATCAGTCCCCACGGCATAAAGAACAAGCCTGCGAAAGTACCTATGGTAGTTCCCCAAATGGCCGGCTTCGAACCTCCTCCCATCTTTGTGAATGCTATGGGAATCGTGTAGTCCATAACCACTACGATGATGGTCACCAACAGCATCCACAGGAGCAGACTGGGCGTAATCTGTCCTGGACAGGCGAAATATACCATCACCATGGAGACGAAACACAGCGGCGGGCCAGGCAGACTGGGCAGCACGGTGCCTGCGATTCCCAACAATGCCACTAAAATGGCAATGATAATAAGGATGATGGTGAATATAGACATGGCTCTGCTTCTCTTTCTTATTGCTTGGCTTTATTATTTTGTACTAAATGGGAATGAACTCTCCCATCAGACTGTTATGCACTTTTTCACCTCGTCACTGATGATGGTGAGTTTCCCCGCTCTTATCGGATGTATTTCACTGCTTTCCGAAGATACTGCAAAAATAGAACATTTTGGACATATACCTCCACTTATTTCCTTTTTTGTCCTAACTGAAACGATAATTTTTCCCTATTGCAACAGAAAGTCTTTCCCTCTTGGCTGAAAAAACGAAAATACGTGGTTTTTATTGTCGGGATAGATTTTTATACTTACTTTTGTGGTAGGAAAGGAAAAGAAATGCAATGAACATCGAGGATGTACGTGAATATGCATTGACGCTGAAGGGGGCCACGGAGGACATGCCGTATGGCCCCGATTGGTTGGTCTTCCGTATAGGAGGAAAGATTTTCCTGCATATATGGCTCGAATCACCCGAACCCACCTGTGCCGTCAAGCTGCTGCCGGAAATGGGACAACAACTGAGGGAACGGTATGAGGGAGTATGTCCTGCCTATCACCTGAACAAGGCACATTGGAACGACATCTACTTGGAGATGATGGATGACGCCCTTGTCAGGCAGTGGATACGTGGCTCATACAGGTTGGTGCTTTCGAAACTGCCAAAACGATTGAGGGAGGAGTTCGAATGACACTAAGGCAACTCATACAATCCGTCAGCCCAAATGACTTTCAGGACAATGCTCTTTTTCGGCAGTTGAAAGACACCAAGCCGGAATATGGGGCAAACATCCACATCAAGGTACGCAAGAATGGCGGCACCATCAGCGTGACCAACGTGCATGTCGGCTCACTCGGTGACATCGTGGCCAGCCACATAGATGTGGATGAAGGACTGCACCTGGGAGATAGAGAACTGTTGAAGGCCATTCTGGATGAAATGTCCAATGAGGGCTTCACTGATGCTGACGCAGAAGTGTTCTGGAACGATATGACGGACTTGCAGAAAACAAAGATCGTCAGGTGAAGCCATACGTCGAATATGCTTGCCATGATAACTTCCCAGATTTTTGAATTGAACCATAAAGACAAATTGGATATTAATGTTAAGCAGAAGATTTTCATCAACATATTGTTTATTACCGCGTTAGTCACACTGGCAAGCGCTCAAACCACAGAATCCATGGTAGAAGACAAGAAAGAGGTTATTCCACAATATTATTACTCGGAAAAAGAATTGAATAAGGTTTCCGACTACATTGAGCAGCAATACGGAGAATCTGATTTAGTGGGTCATGAGATGGTCTCACCCGACATCCATTGCGACATCGTCATTGTCCCGCCTACAGAGGATCGGCCCTATTACACCCTCGTCACAATGGGCGCTGGAGCATATAAGATGAATGTCCCCAACGAGTGGAGGTCGTATGTATGCGACAGGGCGGAATACGTCATCTTCCTTCCCAATGATTGGAATTTGGAATCAGACAAGGAAGAAGACTACTGGCCGATCAGAATGCTGAAGACCATCGCCCGCCTGCCTATAAGGGCAGAAGACTGGCTTTGCGAAAGCCATGATGTCCAGTTGACTGATGACGGAAGTCCAGTGGCAGGAAACACGGGATTCAATTCCTGTGTACTTATGTCTTCTATAGGAAAAAACGGGCAGGAGGTGAAGCCGCTTAAATTAGGGCTGTTCGGCAAGAAAGTGGCCTTTTACCAACTATACCCTTTGTACCCTGAGGAATTGGAGTTCAAATTGGAACATTCTTTTGATGAACTGATGGACAGATTGGACGCAGAGGACAACATGATTATCAATGTTCATCGGAAGAATTACTGCAAGTGATGAAAGGGACATCATGAAAAAAACGTTTTATCTATGAAGACAGACACTGATAGCAGTTACATGTCGGCAATGGCCGCTAAGAGATTCCAGTCAAAATTGGATTCCTTGAAGCGTGAATCCAACTGGACCGGGATGATAAAAATGCTCAAAAGATACGCCATCAGATACCCCAATGAGTACTTTATATCTCAACAGTTGGCTGCAACTCTTTATGTTGAGGGCATTGCCAAATTCCGATTGGCATATCAATACGCTGAGCGTGCAATGACCCTGGAGCCAGATGATGACCTCAACATTTACACTTATGCGTGTGCACTCTACTATGTTGGCCAGCTTGAGAAGTCATTTGAATACTTCTCGAAAATCATCGATAAGGACATTCATGAAATTGCATACGGCGAGCACGGAGAGGGGCTTCGGTATGCCAAACAACTGATAAACGATTCTGTTTATATGGCTGGAGTCGTTTGTCAAAGGCTGCATAGATACAATGAGGCAAAGGACTATTTCATGCGGTATCTTGAGAACAAGAAGCCATTTCAGTACAGTGATTTCACGAAGAGACAAGCAATGAAACACCTGTCTGAATTACCTGAAATGTAATTCCCCTTTTTTCATCATTTTTACGAATCATCACCTAATCGGAATGTACAACAAGAAAATACCTACAGACCTCAACTGCGGCTTCCGCATAGCCATCGAGGTGATTGGAGGGAAGTGGAAACCATATATTGTCTATGAGTTGCTCAGCGGCCCCAAGCGCCCGAGCGAGTTGCGCCGCCGGATGCCTAGGATAAAATCAATATCATCATGATGACCTTACTAAGAGGCAATTGGATGTGCAAAGGAAAACGATTCTACCAGCATATATAGACAATGGATAAAGACTTGCTGATAAAAGCACTCACCAAGTTCTTGCTCGGAGTCATTGTTCTTGGGCTCCTGCTGTTCTTCCCTGCCGGTTCTTTGCATTACTGGCAGGGATGGCTGTTGATGGGAATCTTGTTCGTCCCGATGGCCGTTGTCGGTATTGTGATGATGGCCAAGAACCCGGAATTGCTTAGAAAGCGTCTTAACGCCAAAGAAAAGGAAGCCGAGCAAAAGAGTGTCGTGGCAATGAGTGGTTTGCTGTTTGTCACTGCCTTTGTGCTTGCCGGACTGAATTGGCGCTTTTGCTGGTGGGTGCTGCCAAACTGGATGGTATGGATGGCTGCCGGCCTCTTTATCGCATCATATCTTCTGTATGTGGAGGTCATGCGCGAGAACACATACCTCTCACGCACCGTAGAAGTTCAGGACAACCAAGAAGTCATTGACACGGGACTGTATGGTATTGTCAGGCATCCTATGTATATGGCCACGACAGTGATGTTTCTGACGATGCCATTGGTGCTGGGATCTCCCATATCTTTCCTAATCATGCTGGGATACATACCCGTGATTGCCAAGCGCATCGCCAATGAAGAGGAAGTGTTGGAAAAAGGACTGGAAGGTTATCAAGACTATAAGAAGAAAGTGAGATACAAAATGATTCCTTTCTTGTGGTAAGTTCAAATTGTTAGAATCACAAAAAGACAAATATGGAATACAAGACATTGAACAATGGCATCTCAATGCCGATGGTGGGTCTAGGAGTCTATAACATCTCTGAACGGAAGACGCAGAAAGTGGTGGAGGAAGCCATTGCCACAGGCTATAGGAGCATAGACACGGCCGCTTATTACGATAATGAGCAGGGGGTGGGTGATGCCGTCCGTGCTTGTGGCGTTCCACGTGAGAGCCTTTTCATCACGACAAAGATTTGCGATAGCTGCTACACGCACGACCAGACATTTCGTTCAATAGACCATTCCATGAAGGAGCTCGGTCTTGACTATGTCGACCTGATGCTCCTGCACTGGCCGATGGGCAATTCCAAAGTGATGTGGCAGACGCTGGAGAGGTTGTACAAAAGAGGTGTCTTCCGTGCCATCGGCGTGTCAAACTTCTATCCCAACACTTTCTCATGGATAGCTGAGGGTGCAGAAGTGATGCCTGTAGTCAACCAGTGCGAGACACATGTGCTGTACCAGCAGCGGAAGATGATGGAATACCTCAAGCCCTATGACGTGGCCTTGGAGGCATGGAGCCCGCTGGCCGAGGGCAGGCACGGCATTGTCAAGAACAAGACACTCGTCACCATCGGAGAGAAATACGGCAAGACTGCCGCACAAGTAGCACTTCGGTTCCTTGTTCAGAACGGGGTCATCATCATCCCGAAGACCACCCACATTGAGCGCATGCAGGAGAACATCGATCTCTTTGACTTCACGCTGAGTGATGATGACATGAAAGCCATCCAGCGGCTTGACACCGGTCACAACGTGACAGGATGGCCTTCGGACGCGTTGACCTATCAAGTCTAAAGACAGGCATATTGATTGAAAGTCCAAACCTGCCACCTTGCTCTGCGGGAGCAGGGTAAAGGCAGGCCAGGACTTGATAGACATCACCTCCATCGATACGACACATCGAAGAAGCAAAAGCTGGCTGAAGATTCATCCTCTTCTACATGGATATAGTCTCCGGATTGTCAAAATTGTTGTCCAAAGCCTTGCTTTTCCAATAAAATGTATTACTTTTGCATGCGCAAGTACTGAACAACTGCGTCAATGCCAGTTGGCAACCATGACTCCCTGGGGAGTGTATGCTCCCTCAAACCTCTTGACAGTTCGGTTGCTGGAAACAGCCGGATTAGTAATTATCTTCATTCAGACTCTCTTTTCCTGGTAAAAAAATGACTCCAAACTCTGGAAGATACCGCCTGTTCAGACGGGTCCATCCTTATTATTCGCTATTAACTGGAGCATCACGCCACGATGATGGTGGGAAAGCTATTGCCGTGCCATTTTGCAGGCATGGCGACACCCCATCATATTCTTCACCCGAGAGTCGGTTTATCTTAATGTTACCGACATCATGAGCATCCAAGACTTCTTTATCCATGTCCCGTCGGCTGACAACCTAAAACGACTGGACTATGGCAAAAATCTATGTGGCAAGCAGCTGGAGGAATGATCTCCAGCAGCAGGTGGTCAACCTGATACGGGAAAAGGGGCACCAGGTCTACGACTTCAAGCATCCTGACGACGTACAGGTGGGATTCAGCTGGGCTGAGATAGACCCGAACTGGAAAGACTGGGACGTCGATGAGTACAAGACGGCCCTTGTCAGCCCTTGTGCCGAGGAAGGATTCACACGGGACTTCAACGCCATGAAGGACGCGGACATCTGTGTCCTGCTGCTTCCTTGCGGCCGGTCGGCCCACACCGAGGCGGGCTGGATGAAGGGACACGGCAAGAAGGTCGTCGTGCTGATGACCCAGCCGCAGGAGGCTGAACTGATGTACAAGCTCTTCGACAAGGTGGTGTCGAACACCTCGGAACTTCTCCGGTACCTGAATGCGCTGGATGCCAAATCCCATGATGACTTCCTCGTCCTCAACCTCAATCTCATCGGACGATACTATGACATGGTCCACGACGGGAACAAGACGGAGGAGTACCGTGAAATCAAGCCGTATTGGACAAAAAGGTTCTTCATGCTTAATCCAAAGCATCCTGACAACCTGGGCTGCAAATCCACCAACATCTCCGACGATACCTTGATATACTGGAACAAGAATGGACTCGCGATAGAAACACTCATCAGCGAGGGTGCCATCATAGCCAAAAGATTCACCCATGTATGCTTCCGACGGGGTTACACCAACACTCCCCTCTTTGTCAGGCTGGTTGGCATCAGCGTGGGAATTGGAAATCCGCAGTGGGGTGCTCCGCCTAACACCCCTGTGTTTATCCTGAAACTGGAAAAGACGGATGACATCCAACTTATCTGACACAACAAACAAAAATACCGTAAACAAATGACTCCAAACCATACTTCTAAAATGACACCCTACAATCTCCATGTCGGAGACTGGGTATATATCAAGCACAAATGCTTCTGGCCCGTGCAGATCGCTGCCATGGATGATTTCCAGATATCAACCAAAGACGGGGATTTGTTCTACTATGATGAGATCGAGCCTGTCTTCATCTCCAACAAGACAATCACTGAATTCTCCCTGCCTTGCGAGGGGATGGCCATCAAAGGCAAGGAGGGAGGTGAATACAGGTTTTGCGTCTACGACAGCAACGGCGACGCTATGGAATTCTGCGCCAGCTCCATCCACTTGCTGCAGCACCGCTATTTCGACTTTACCGGCAACTACCTCAGGCTGGGATGGAAAGGGGCCAATCTATGAGAGTCAGGACATTCAAGCTCGAGGACGGACGGGTGCGGCTGGAAATCGGCTACTACCGGCAGATGATCCTTAAAGACATGGAGGAACTGGTACAACTATCGGCTGACCTGAACAGCGAGATCAGCCATCTTTTCAATCCAACCAACAAAAACTGAAAGAAATGGAACTACACTGGATCTTCACATACATGCTGAAGAAAAATCAGATCACAATTGCTGAGATGATCACCATCATATTCTTGAGTGAGGAGATGCAAAACCTGCTGGAAGCTCGCATCCGCAACGGCATGGACGTGGATTCCCTCTTCAATGAGAGCAAGGACATGATCGTCACTCTTGACATGAAGTCACTGAAACGAAAAGTCAAGCAGTTTGAGAAACGGGATGCCAAGGATGTCATACAACCTCTCATGGACAAGAAACTGCCGGTAGAAATGAACGGTTGCGCCAAGGATGCCATCATCAAGGAGATGAAGCACAATGGTCCTTCTGAAAAGATGGAACTGGTCATCAGCAACGCTTTCCTTCCATTATTGGTGGGAGAGACATACAGAACAGTACTGGCGAGGAAGGGATACTGCAAGGTGGCCAACGAAGACCGAGGCATCAAAAAACAATGAAGCCATGATGCACCCTGTCCCCTCCGCCTGCACGCTCTCCTGCGACAGATGCCACGCCTCGTTCTACTTCAATGGCCACAATGTCTTCGGTTCCGTCGAGGAAGCCAGGGCCAGGGCCTCGGTCCTTGGCTGGCTCCATGCCGAAGAACATGACTATTGTCCGCGCTGCAAAGACAAGAAAACCCGCTAAGACCAGCTGACGATGCATCCGTCTCTGTCTTCACCACAGGCAGCATATCCCTTTCAAAAGACTTTCAAAAAGCAACAACAAAACACTCAACTATGATAAATCCTGTACTGACAGCTTGCACGCTGATATGCGACAACTGCAACCGTGAGTTTAATCTCGACAAGAGACATGTATTCAAGACTCCAGACCAGGCCATGATAATGGCGGAACAACATGGCTGGAACGTGAACTTCCAGAAAGGAAACGCCATCTGCCCGGAATGCATGGTCATGCCACTGACAAGATTTGGAGTAAAAGAAATCCGGCAGGCCCTCTCCAACATCTCCAGGTCCTACCACCCCAAGGTTGGCCAATATGACAGTAAGGAGCGACTGCTGAACCTGCTTGCGAAGGAGCTGAGAACCGACAAACATGACTGTGACCTGATCTGGAAAGTCTGCATGGAGCATAACCTGGTGTGGTATGATGAGTATTCGGGTATCTTCAAGATCAACCTCTGAAAAAGGACCATGTCCTGATAACGGCGAAACAGCCACCGTGGGAAAGCGCCTTGACACCTTCACGTCCGTGGGTGTTATTACTTCGCAAAATTAGAAGGCATCTCGCTTCCGACATCGGCTTTCACGGGTTTCTTCTTTCCCTATCGGCTGCCGGAGGCAGACAACAAACCCGCGAACCTTCCGACTGTCCTGCACTCCATGCCATCTCCGACACGCGGCGTAATAACAACCCGGGACGCGGAAGCTGCAAAGCAGCAAGCTGCGAAAGGGAGAAAAAGAAAACGATATGCATTCAACAATCTTTCAGGTCAGTAAACAAAAGATGGAGAAGGATGACCACCTCTCCAACTACGACATCGCAGACTATGACTATGGAAAGTTTGGCATCGACTGGGTGGGTGACGAACGGGAGGACGAGGACGGCTTCAACGGCTTCGTGAACGCCACTCCCTCCGAGCTGTTCACGGTGAACCGGGACAACCGCTCGGTGACCGTCAACCGTGACAACGTCAGGCTCATCCTCAGACGGATGATAAACACCATCCGGGACTACGCAAACGCACTGAATGAGGACAACATCACGAACTGGATGGAAACCTACAATCTGGAGCATTCCATCGAGAACTATCTGGGCAACAACGCTCTCTTCTACTACGAGAACGAACTGATGAGCCTTAACCAATTCATCAAGGACGTCGCCTGCGGGGACTGCACCACGCTCTATATCGGCGCCATGCTCGACTACCACATCTGAAAAGGCCATGGGGAGCCAACCACTCCCCCACCCTAATTCCCTCTGATATGCTTCGCTTCAGACAAATAATAGTCCTGCCACAGAAACTGTCACACGACATCTTCAGGCTGCCGTGTGTCAGGGGTGTCAGCAAAAACAAGCACGACCTGCCTGTCTATCTGCTGAGACAGGGAGTGACGACAATCCAGGGAGTATGGGTCAACTCCGTGGGGAGCGGACAAATCCTCGCTGAGGATTATGGCCAAAGATGGTGGTTCCTCTCACCGAAAGAGTACGATGAATACGTCAAAGACGCCATCCCTTCCCCATGACCCCAACACGCTTTTGATTACCAAACATAATGGCATAATGAAAACCTTCCGCGTGATAATAGCCGGCTCGCGCTATTACTGCAACTACAGAAAGATGGTGGCAAAATGTGACGCTATCCTCGCCAACAAACTCAGCGACCCTGACTGCAGGGTGGTCATCGTCAGCGGATGTGCGCAGGGGGCTGACGCCCTCGGTGAGCGATACGCATGGAGACACCGTCTCAAGGTGGAGCGATACCCTGCGGACTGGGAGGGGCTCGGCAAGTCCGCCGGCCCGGTACGCAACGAGCAGATGGCACAGAATGCGGATGCGCTCATCGCATTCCCTCTCTATGGCGTGGCCAACCGTGGCACGCTCGATATGATTCGGCGCGCCAGGGAACACAACCTCCTGGTGAGGGTGATACATTGACTTAAAAATCATGACAAGATGCCACAAACATTGAAACGCAGAAACATCTCATGCATCTACATCTTCGACACCTTCCCTTCCGATGACAGACGGAAGCCTACCTGCATCGAAGACTGCAGACCCTCTGTCCGTCGCCAATGGATGATGAACAGGACAAAAGAATACCTCCGGAATGTCATCAGCGAACTCGCCGCCTCCTTCAAGGAACTCGCCGACTATTGCCATAAGGAGGGCGCGATAAAAGACGAATGGAGAGATGAATTCATCCAGATGGCTGACAGATGGATTGAGAAAGCCAGATGGAACTGGGCCGAGCACGAACTGGCTGATCAGATTGACATCATCTGCGGCAAAATCACTCTCCTGGCTGACTCCGCGGGGGTGATCCGCCAAAGGACGAATGATGACGATTCCATAACCGTAGTGGATGATGCCCCTCATGAAAACAAACAACCATAAGCGTAAAAAAATTCATCTTTATTGGTGATTTCCCCAAATAAAAGAAACTGCCATTTCGGTTGTCAGCTTTGAAGACATCCTATTACAGCAGCTTGAAAACAAAAACAGAGATATGAGACACCTTTCCCTACCGCTCCTCGCACGTATCGCCGAGGACACCCAACTGGAGGCAAAGTTCCGCTTCCCAGAGGATACAGAGAAACAGCTGCGCTGGTGTGCCGCCAAAGGAATGCTGGTGCTTGCGACCAAAATGGCTCACTACCTTCGGACCGCCAAAGACGGCAACGGCAATCCCGTCTTTCCTGGCATCGCTGATGAGGGAACCAGACCAAACCATGCCGACGGCACCCCTGACGGCTGCGCGAAGAGCCTGTATGCCTCACAGGAACAACTGAAGCAGGGCTTCCAAAAATACGAGAGCCTGCTCAAAGCCTATTCGTCCACGCATGAAATGATTGAGTTCCTCCAAAGAACATGGCCAAGCCCGACAGTTGCCAACGAAGGCGTCCTGACACGTTCCAAGGGCATGTCCCTTCCGGAAAAACAAACGGCCATCATCAGGCCATTGAAGAAGGACTCCCCGCCCTTCATCCTGTATGATGGCAAGAAGGTTTATCCGTCGCTCACCGTGGAAAAGCTCAGAATCGGCAATTACGTTTCCGTCCCCCATGGCTCTGGATACAAGACGGTGCGCATCAACGGCATCACCAGAAGAAAAATCGGATATGCCACCGCATCGGGTTCCGGCGAAAAATATGCGAGATTGCATGACGTGAAACCGCTGCTCGCCACAGGAGAGAACCTGACCGCTATCCTTCACTTCAAGCGGGTGGATGAGTACGCCTATGACGGAAAGAACTACTATGACAATGTCTACCATGAGAAAGTCCTGGATGACAAGGGGGACTTGATACAGTTTGACCTGAATGGCCCTGGTCTTGTGAACGTCCAGAAATATGAGATCTTCCCGGATGTGGGCGTTCGGGCAACAGCCTTCGTTATCTCCAGCATCGCCAATCCGGAGGATTGTTTCGTCAAACTCGAAATGTTGACCCTTGTGGGGAGAATCCTGCATGTCTATTACCCGAAGTTCATTCATGAGGTGCAGAATTATGTCGATTTCTTCCTTTCCGTCAGATACGCTTATGCACAAGTGTATCTTGACCGCAAGACTCATTCGCATCCTTCCGACTACAAATGATGACATGCACCGATATGGCAGACATTCGCAATGACACATATTATCTCATTACGCTCATCAGGAATGCCAACAGCATCTTCCTGTGGGGGTTCATGTATTACTCGGTGTTCCTCTACCTGATCCGAAACAGACACTACAAGGTGCCCAACCAGAAGCAGGCGGAAAGGAAGATGACCTACATCTCGTCGTGGATGCTCTTGCTCTGGCTCCTGACAGTCCTGACCGCACTGTACATCGACCTTGCGACAACATAATAAATGCGATGAGCTTCTCTCTTGAAACGATGCCGTTATTTATTCTTTTATATTTATGCCAACAAACGGACAAACCATGAACATCAAAAAGGCCTGCAAAACATTCACTCATGCACTGGCGAGAATATGGAAGGCCATATTCTGTCTTTTCTCTGCCGTCATGCTGTATGCATTCATCGCCGTATGCATACATATCATCATGGATGCCATGGGAACGAGCGGAGAGGCGATCGATGCTGCACTTGTCGTGTTTACGTGCTTGGCAGCCATCTATGCCATTGGCAAGTGCTATCACGTCATCTCCTGCTGGATGAATAGCAGAAGACATCACCTTCTAGATAATAAGAAGGACCAGGGATAACATGATGGCATACACCTTGCCCATATTGACATAATCCTGGCTTGGAAAGACAATACTTCTTCAATTATTATCTTTCCTCTTGGCATTTCACCTTGTTCTTCCGCATTCTTGATTTCCATTCGTAACAAAAACGCACATAAAATCCCACGAAGACGGCGAAATCCATCTTTATATCGTATCTTTGCCTTGAAATTGCAAAACGAGCAACAACTCAAGACAAATAGCTGATGACGTTATACAAAGCAAAAATTGAGGATGATGATGCCATTCTGTCTTTCTATGATGATGTGATAGCCCGTACTCCCGACATATCACTCCATGCCCGGTGGAGCAAGGGTAAGCACCCCACGGCAGCCGGAATCAGAGCATATATCAAGGAAGGCAGCATGTATCTGTATAAGGAGGAAGACATCATCGTCGGTGCGATGGCTGTCACGATGTACCACGGCGAGGACTACCATGCGATTGAGTGGTCAGAGCAAGTGCCCGACGACGAGGTGGCCGTCATCCATATCCTCGCCGTCCATCCCGACCGCCAAGGCTCGGGTGTCGGCTCGGAGATGGTGCGAGAGGCCATCCGCCTTGCCCGGGAGAACGGCATGAAGGCCGTCCGCCTTGATGCCCTAGCATCGAACACGCCAGCCCACAGCATGTACAAACGCCTGGGCTTCGAATACAGGGGCAAGCAGCACCTCTATGCTGAAAACACCGGATGGACCGACTTCTATTTCTTTGAGTTCAGACAGAATCATCATACAAATTAATGAAGTGATGAAAACAGAAGCATTCAACATCGGTTCCACACCCGCCCTTCTCATCGGAGAAAAGTGCGACAAGGTTTTCTTGTTTGTCCATGGCTTGCATGGCCGGAAGGAAGAGGCACTGGACTTTGCGGAAGTTGCAACACCGAAAGGTTATCAGGTGATGGGCATAGACTTGCCTGTAGAGCGCAAGCCCTGGGAGGTGATGCCCCTGCTGAACGAGGTCCGTGACTATCTCTACCATAACTGGAAATCCGTATCCATACGCGCCAACAGCATCGGCTCGTGGTTCTCTTTGCTGGCATTCCAAGGAAAGGAAATAGAGCTTGCCTTGCTTGTCTCCCCTCTTCTCGACATGCAAAAATACATCGAGGAGCAGCCATCGCGTGAGGAAGACTACTACAACTGGGTTGTCATGAACCCTGTTGACCATTGGGATGCGCCTACATACATCCTCCGTCCAAAAAAAGACCTGGTAGTCAGTGAGGCTGTCGGACGTGACTTCATCAGTCAGCATAAATGCCAGATAACCACCATGCCTGGCGGTGAGCATTGGTTTCACACGCCAGCGCAACTCGCATTTCTGAGGACATGGGAAACAAGTGTACTCAATGGATACGAATGACAATGAAGAAAAGGAAATAACACAGGGCTTCAGATGAACTGGACGATCATTATCATAGAGACCATCGTGATGACCATCGCTTTCACGGCGATGATTCTCATTCCGTTGGTGAAAAATCCCGTGTGGTGGATCCATGACTACCCGAAGGACATCCAGAAGGAGTATTTCAAGACCCACGAGCGGGTGCCTTCTGAATTCTTCTCGAAGAGCGTGCTGCTCAAGAAAGGATGTGCGTTGCTCGTCGCCCTCGTCTTGATGCTTGTCCTGATGAAGCTGGCAGGAGCCTACGACTTCTGGTCTGCCCTGGCTCTGAGCTACGGCATCTGGCTCTTCATCGACTGGTATGACTGCTTCTTCCTCGACTGGGTGCTGTTTGCCAACATGAGGTCTGTCAGACTGCCAGGCACTGAGCACATGGACAAGGCTTATCACCAGAAACGATATCACTTCATCCAGTCCCTCTGGGGGATGCTCATCGGTCTCATTCCCTGCCTCATAGGAGCGGGAATCTTTGCATGCCTAGTTTGAACAATACCAAGTCGCTATTCATTTCTGCCAGACAGAATACCAAAGAAATCGGTTATTTCACATAATAATCCAACCCTAATGCTCATCACCGTCACAGAAATACAACACATTTTTACCAAATACAACGACCTCTGCTTCGATGGGAAACTCCCCATGCCGAGAATCAGAATCGGCAATGCCAAGGGCTATCTCGGACAACTGAGATACAAGGTCAAAAAGGAGAAGAACGGTAGACTAACCTATTCTGATTTTTCCCTTAACTTCACCCAAAAGTATGATCTGAGTCAGCAAAAGCTGGAGGATGTGGTCGTACATGAGATGATCCACTACTACATCCATTACAACAACATCCAGGATACATCGGCTCATGGGGCAGTTTTCCGCAAGATGATGAATGACATCAACACCCGCTTCAAACGTCACATCACCATCTCTGACAGAAGCGCCCTTACTGTCAATGAAATCAACCAGCAGACCAAACTCTACCTGGTGTGCGTGGCATCTCTGAAATCAGGAGAGACAGGTGTCGCCGTATGCGCCCGATCACGCGCTTTCGAGATATTCGATGAACTGCCACGCAGATATGATATCGTGAAACTCAACTGGTATTTCACCACCGACCCGTTCTTCAACCGGTTCAAAAGGACAAACACGGCAAAACTGTTCCGCGCCGACAGAGAGAATATCAACAGGCACCTTGCCACGGCGACGGAACTGGAACGGGAGGGTCACGTCATCAGACCCAAGAAACAAATAAAGGACAGACAATGACTGAGTATCGGCGTTCAGTCCGGTAACGACATGCAACCTTCCCAAACACACTTCACCAAAGGCTTAAAAAGAAATCTAACCTATAACGAGAGAAAACCTCAATCCCAGCGCATTGGCAATGAGTATGAACGTGCTGAGTTGCATGTCAGTCTTGCCTTGCTCTAGAGAGGAAATATACTCTCGTTTCTTGCCTATACGCTCGCCCAACTGCTGCTGTGTCAATTTCTGCCGTTTGCGTTCATCACGCAACAATTCTGCATAGTACCATGCCTTGGCCTTTGCTTCGAATTCTTCACGACTGGGTGTACCTCTCTCCCCATATTTTTCAGCCAAATGTTGTGACCCGGTTTTCAATTGGGCCAGTTTCTTTTCGTCAAGCTTAATCATATCATTGTCCTCCTTCATATATATTTGTTCAAAATCTGTCGCGCGTTTTCAACTTCCCTTTTATACTGCTTTGTGCTCTTTTTCAAAAATGAGTTTAAGAAAAGGACACGCTTGCTCTCAATGAATGAAATGGAATCTATAGCAAATATTATCGTGCGGTGTTCATTTGTACCTACGGAAACCCTTGCCTCATAGAATTCTGTTCCTTCAAGGTTCTTCACGAATTTTTTATTGACCACGTATTGAGTCTTTATTATCGACTCCACATAGTCAAACTTTGCCTTCGTCTTTTCGTCAAGACTTGCATAATATTCTTCGTACTCCAAAGTGTGTAAGGTTTCCCTTATATCTTCATTCATGCTGCAAATGTAATATATTCATTACTTTTTTCCAAATAATTGGAAGGAAATTATTCATTTATTTTAAATATGCATCAAAAGTAGAACCAAACATTTCAGGATTTATGGTGACTCGACTTGTTATCTTATCTTCTCTTCACTAAATCAGGAAAGATTATTCTCATAGGCGTTTCTGAAACAAAAGAGGGCAACACAGTGAAGTTTCATCGTAAAAATGTTACCTTTGCAACGAATTCCTATCGGCGAATTGTTCCTATGTGATTACATTTCAAAATATATTTGAGCTATGCCCAAGCCAACAAACAAAAGAGAGTTGATCGCCTCCATGCAGGATGGCTATGCGAAACTGAATGAGCAAATCAACAAGTTGAGTGCAGAAACAGCCGCTGCTCCATTCAACTTCCCTTCCGATTCCAAGAAGTGCGGCGTACGATGGATGTACGACCGCTGTCTGCGCGACCTCCTGGCCCATCTTCATGAATGGCAGGTGCTGATGCGCGTGTTCGTCCAGAACATCCGTGAGGGAAATCCGAGAGATTTCCTACCCGACGAATACCGCAAGAACTACCATGAGATGGACAAAATGATTGTGGAGAAGCACCAAGGCACAAGTCTTGAAGGAGCCAAATCACTGCTTGAAAAGACACATCAGGAGATGCTCAACCTTGCCGACACTTTCTCAGATGAGGAACTTTTTTCCAGAGGTGTTTACAAATGCACCTATACGACCACCATGGCAGCCTACTTCGAGAGCGTGACGACAAGTCCCTATTCACAGGCTGTAAAACTGTTGAAGACGCATCAGAAGAATTGAATCCACAAAAAAACCTTAGACCTCCTTCGGCTACCATCCTTTCGGCAGCGTAGCCAGCAATGCTCCAAGAAGAACCTTCGGAGATGACTGCATGTTAGCAAAATAAAAGCAGCATGGTCGCCCTAACTGCACTGAGATCCCCACATCCTCACAATGAAGATGTGGGGATTTTTATATTCCTCTCAAGTGAAAATATAAACGAAGAACAAATATCGAATAACTTAAACAACTCTTACGTCCAGTTGTTTGTTATTACTTCGCGAAGATAAGGGCACCTCGCTCCCGCCATCGGTTTTCACGGCATTTTTTCTTTCCCTATCGGCTGCCCTTGGCAGACAAAAAATCCCGCAAACCTTCCGAATGTCTTGCGCTTGCTGCCATCTTTTGGGGGCGGCGTAATATCAACTTCTGGACGCAAAAGCTGCAAAGCGCAGCAAGTAGCGAATGGGAACAAAAACCGATCGAATGGACACAATGACAATTATCGACATCTTCATCGCTGCCTTATGGGTGGCTATGTTCTATGGTGTTGCAAGAGACATAAAAAGAGATATGAAAAGCAATAGTTACAACCAACCATCAAAATTTACGACAATGGATAAGGAATATCTGAAGCAGTGTGCCGAAACGGCATGGCAACAGCTCTTCTGGAGCGTGACCCTCCCGGTAGTGATGAGCTGGGGAGTGAGCAAGAAATGTTACACCCTCTTTCAGGAAATGCCAACCCTGATGCTCAAGGTGAGTGCCCTCATTCACAAGGGCTGGGTGTACATCTCCCTTAACGAGGGAAAGGATGTTTACGAAGTACGCCTGATGAACAACAAGCGTGAATGCATCAAGACCATCGATGAGGTCTATTGCGACCAGCTGGGCAGCATTATCGACGGACTCATTGAAAGGCCGACAACGATGACTGAGGAGGAATACTCCGAAAAAGCCATGGCTGACAGCAGCAGGAAAATTTTCGGAGGAGAATAAAAGGTAATGGGAGGACCAACCATCCTCCCATTAAAAGAAAAACAACCATGATAGCAAGATGCAAACAGTGTGGAGGAACCCATATCCTCATCAAATACTGGTACAACCCAAACACCGGTGAACTCGATGAGCCTTGCTCCGGCGAGGAAAGCGAATGCTGGTGCGAAGACTGCGAAGACAGCTGCAGCTGTGAATGGATTGACAAGAGCCTTTAAACCCCATAACGAGAAACCTTACATTTAAGAAATACGTCAACAACCATTAAAAACAAATGACAATGAGAACAATCTGGGGCACTACCCAACACCAGCAAAAGCTTGCCACTGGTGTCTATATCGTCGATACGGCAAGCCATGGCGGCATCATCGTCAGACAGGATGTGGCCGACAAATACATCAGCGAGAAAGTCAGGAAAATCGTCAACCCTACCCTCTCCTACGGATGGTATCATTTTGAAGAGGACTGCGACTGGGCTGCCTTCGCCTACGAGAACCAGTCCATCATGCCGAAAAGGCTGATAGAATTTATCAGACCATCCCTTGAAAGATGGTACCCGGAACTCCTCCGCTAAAGGTAGCTACATGACCAAACCGTTTCAAACTGTAACGCTTTCAACTCAACAATTCACATTAAAACAACTGCAACAATGGAAAACCTCTATGTACTCGTCCAATGGCCGGAAAGCCAGATGCTCATGGACAACCCGCGCTTCAATGAATGCCTTTTCGTTGACTATCTTGAAGGGCACGAAGACCCAGGCTCCTCTGCCTACATGTGTCCCAAAGACCTCTATGATGAAATATTCAAGTAAAGAAAGGTAACGGGGAGCCAACCACTCCCCTCTAAAAACCACAATAATGAAAGTTAGAATCAAATTCGATGCCGACATCGTACTTGAGGGCGGCAACATGAAAGAAATCAAAAGCAAATGGCTGTCATTGCCTCTATTCTCCAATGAGGCACTCAACCACTCGTTAGAATTTGGTGAGGTCATTCTCGTCGAGGACGGTGAGACATACGAAGACCTCATGACTGCCTTCGACAAAGCGTGAATCCCAAAAAATAAAGACTATGGCAAACTGGAACAAAGACATCACACTTGAAGTGACACTTCCCTACATCACCCAGGGATGCACACTTGGACACCTGGACGCCAAGATACGAATCCTCTCGGAAGATATTTGGTTTGACGGCCATGACAAAGACTCCCTTTGCTGGAAAGCATACGTCCGATATGGCGACTACCCCATCCTGGTCATAGGAAAGGCCACCACGAAAAAAGGACGAGACTTCAATACCTCCACCTACAAAATATCTGCTTGGAACACATGTGACGGAATGACGAAAGGCAAGGAACAATACAGGACAAAAGTCTTGTCATACACCTGAACGTCCCATGCCAACCTACACGACAACCATCAACCAATTGAGAATAATGAAGAATTACGCCGTTTCAGTAGACATCACCATGTCGAAGACCATCTATATCGATGCAGAGAATGAAGAGTCTGCAAAGACCATCGCCAACAACTGGATTGCAAACGATCCCTACTACTATGCCAAAAGTGCGGATTGCTACGTATCATGCGAAGTCATTGACATCAATGAAAACAATAACCAATAACTCCATAAAACATCAAGCATAATGAACAAGACAAGAAGGAAGTGGCTTGAGAAGACAATCGCCACACTCGAGGATCAGAAACTTGAACTCGAAAGCATCTGTGAGGAAGAACAGGAGGCATACGACAATATGCCGGAGAGTCTTCAGGAATCGGAAAAAGGACAGACAATGTACGAGAACATCGACACTCTCGAATCCGCGTCATCCGACCTTGAGGACATCATCAGCAACTTGGAGGAAATTCTCGAACGCTAAATACCGAAACGATGAACATTCAAGTCAAAACAGCCGTTGCCAGCCATCTCAGCGACGCACAGGAACTCATCGCCCTCGGACATTCCAAACTGGCAATCCGGGAAATCAACTACGCGAAGGCCATCCTCTTCAAACACCCCGACACCACCAAGGATGTGGGCGAGGATGAGCTGGATGCCATCTGCCATAACGTTGACAATCAATTTCACTAAAACCAAAACAATATGAGCTGGAAACCTGCAAGAGGAAGCGGAATAACCTTTGACAACGCTTCCAACAGAGAAAGAAAATACCGCAGCATGTTGGTTGATTACATGTACCATCCAGTGGACTTCATGCAGTACTCCAAAACCTACTACCACTGGCTCGTGGCCGAAAGAGACCTCCAAAAACAGATATCACCTTCAAAGGCAAAAAACATAGAACAACTCTATGGACAAATGATTCAACCTTCAGCCTTGAGAAGCCTTGAACAACACCGGCACCTTTGCTACAAACCACTGCAAAGACTGATGCCATGACGGTGTGCCAAAACGAGACATCCAGCTTGAAATCAATATTGCCAAATCATTGGTTGAAAACCATATCGACCATGAAATCCAAATTGACGAACAGCAGATAGCCTCTGAGTGTTACCGTATCACCACCATATTTGAAATGCTTCACCGAATATAGACATAAACAATATATCCCAATACCTCGAATTATTTGGATTTTCCCACAACCTGTCCCATGATTTGAAACAACCTTCCGTTAAATTTGCAGAAAAATGCATTATGGATTTCAATGTTATTGTTACAGACAAGGAGATAGACGACGAACTGTTAAAGCATCGTCTATTCAGAGAGGATCTCACCACAGAAGAACTTGCTGAGCTTCGTGAGGAAATGATATGGGAAAAAGCCGGAGGTGCTGTCCTCGATGGGGTTCTCTGGATAGGGAGGCTTCCTGAGCTGAGCCTAAAAAGAAGGTTCGGACAACTGGGAATGATGTCATATGACCAATCCAAGTTGCGATGCATCATCGAAAAATGCCTATGGATGTCTGAAAAAACAAAAGGTCAGACATCCATAGAGCATATCGAGAAGAACTCCTGCACTTTGACAACTGACGAGTTCCAGTTCTTCTGGGATACCTATTATAATTATGGAAAAATGGAGTGGATAGATTCTTCACTCCACCAATATCTCTATTTTGATGACTACAAGTATTGGATGAAAAGGGGATCGGCAGAGGAAATCGCCGTCATCCACAGGCAAAAGGTTTCTCCACAAAAATAAGAAAAACCAGTGATTTTACTTTTTTCATTTGGAAAATGGTAATATATTTAAATCAGATAATTATATTATACTATAATTGTTAATAATGCTTTTTTATTATTATTGCTTATAAAATAATTAAATATTTGTTTGGGTTTTACTAAAAAATAACTACTTTTGCATCGTGACACATTTCTGCATCAATCGACTCAGCAATTTCGAACGGATATGGCCATGAACATACCTGCCCTTCGCCGCCCAGTCAGAATGACTCTTACAGAACTGGCCAACATCACATGCCACGTCTCTCAGCTGATTGATATTATACCTGATACTAATGCAAAATAAAAAAGCCTATGCATAACTTCACATCCATAAAGAACTACCATCGGGAAATGGCCAAACATGGTGAATTCCTTGATGAACTGTTCAAAAAAAACAGATCCAACATCCCAGTCAAAAAGGAACATGCCCTGGAAATGTTGGGTGGGGATGAAACTGCTATAGAAAAACTCATCCACAAGAACGTTATCTACGAAGACCAAGGCCAGCTGTTCCTCTACGACAATCACAGGAATTTCTATGAAAGCGTCTTGGAACTGCCTCGTGAACTGAACAATTACCTTATAAAGGAATATATTGAAAGGCTGACTGAGTCCTTTGGGAAATGGGCCAGAAGTACCTCGGAGAGAGACAAAAGCAAGGAGGTCTTCAACGTGCGCAAGACGCTGATGGATATCGTCAACAACGTGAGGCTGAACCTGAACAACCTAAATGCACTCCTGACAGAAAAATATGACGTGGAACCGGACTTTCAGGAACGGATAAGACACCTCAAGAGGTATGACGACAAGAGAAAGGATGTTGTCCAACTTATAGATACCGTCAACGAGATGGTCAACTCCGATATGATTTTCTTCTCCAACAACGAAATGCTGTTCGGAACCGTTCTGAAGGTGAAGCTGGACCTGACAGAATACAGAAAGGAACTCACCTCATACCACAGCAGGATACTGGAGCATCTCAACAAAATCGAAAAACAACAAGCACTCGTAAAGAAGATCAGACTGCTCAAACACCTCAAGAACAACATGCTTCTCGAAACGGAAACCAATATCCACGCCGTCATCAACCAGGTAGATGGCATGCTATTCAAAAAAGCGAGCGACATCACGAAAATTTCCACTATGGTCTCGGTGGAATACCTGAGAGACGATGATGATGCGGCCAGCATACTGGAAAACATCAGAACTGAGGTGGCTGGCCGATATTCCCAGAACAGCCGGAAGACAAAAGAAGAGAAACCGGTCAGGCTGGATGTAAGAAAGGCAAAGAAAGTACCCCATATGAGAAAGCCGTTCGACTTACCTTCGCTAATGGCCGAATTCCTACACCAAAAGAACGACTTGTTTTCCTTTGCCATGGACTACCCCTTTAAAGAGGAAGCAGACACCAACTGTAGGATACTGTTATATGTCAAGCTGGCTGACAGGTTCATCCAAAAGGCTATCAAAGAGAAAAGAATTGACAGCCTAAATCTCACAGAACATAATACTTTCAAAAACTTCAAATACATCATTATTAGGCCAACATGATCTATACTAAAGAAATCTTCCAAAGACTGACAAGAGGACAATTCCTGTCGCATAACACCACTGACAGCGAGGCGAAAGCCATGTACCAAGACCTCGACGAGAACTACCAGGCATATCTCGAGTATTTCAAGATGATAGGACTGGTTTTGGTAAAGGGTTACAACTATTTCCACTTTACAAGGGAAATGGATGAGGTCAAGGCCGAAGATAAGCTCAGAGGCCTGTACTCCTACATTGACTACCTCGACATCCTCTATGACTGCGACCCGAGATTTGATATCGGAAGAACTCTCTCCGTCAGCATGATAGAGAACAAGGTCGGAGAGCGGAAAACCCTACAGGACAAGCTCGACATGATGATTAGCGAGAAGGGCAAGCCAGACACCACATATAGGGATGCCATCCTCGACATCTTCAAAGACATGACCAACAAAGGCTTCTTTGAACTGGTCAACAAAAACACGGACACCTACATTGTGACGGACGCATTCGCGTACATCAGGGATGTCGTTGACATGCTAACACCTAAATCAGACACATACAATGAGACAGCTCAGTAAAATCATATTCATCGACAGCGCGGATATCGAACATGAGGAGATGAACCTCGACAGTAACATACATATCCAAGGCGACCAGGGCGCGGGAAAGACAACCACCGAAAGGGCAATCCTTTTCTTCTACACCGCTGACAAGAAAAACCTGGGCATCGAAACGGATTCCGACAAAAAGGGATTCGTAGAATTCTACCTGCCAAGAAAGACCTCCTGCATCATCTATGAGGTGACAAGGGAAAATGGCACTTTCTCCATCCTGACCTACCTAAAGGACAACAGGCTGGTGTGGAGAATCATAGACTGCCCGTTTGAAGACAAGTTCCTGATAAAAGAGGACAATATCCTGCTCAAGCCATCAGAAGAGTGGGACCAGATTGCCGTGAATATCGGCGCAAGCACCTACTTCAGCCCCGAGGTCAAGACGGCCAAGGATTACCTGAATATCATCTACGGAAACCACAAAGCTTTCAGCAACAAGGACAAACAGATATGGAGAAGGTTCTCACTGGCCGAGAGCGACAATTACCAAAGTATTGTGCGCATCCTGCAAAATATATTTCTCGACAGCAACAAGCTGGAAGCGGGGGAAATCAAACAGACCTTGATAAACACTATCCTCAGTGGCACCAGCAATAAGCCTGAAATCAAACTTTCACGATACGACAGCACCATCACCAGCATCACCGAGTTGTATGAGGACATCCTGAAATGGTTCAAAGTGGAGAACGGTCAGATACTCGTAAGAAAGCAAGCGGATGAGGTGACAGACACCTACCATAAACTGATGGCCTGCATTGATGAGACGAAAAAGCTTTGCATCAAATTGGCCTTGGCCATACGCAGCGACGAAAGACGAATACCGCTGCTCCAAGAGGAAATAAAAAAACTCGAAACTGACGTTGAAGACAAAAATAAAATACGGGACAAACTCAATGAAGACCACAAGAATGAGGAAGCAGAACTTCAACAGCAATTAGGCGAACTCAATGGTTTCATTAAAAAGGCAGAAGAACTCCAACGGAAATATGCTGATAAAGATTTCCAGGATGTGCTGATGAAGGTTGCCCGCAAAAACGACCTTGACATTCAACGCGAGAGCCTTGACAAACAAATCAATATCATGCTCGACAAGAGCAAGACACTGGCGGAGAAATACGATGCTGCCATCAAAATTCTGAATGGAGAGATTACAGAAGTTACAAACACAGCCACCGCTGACAAAAACAAGATAGAGGAACAGCTTCTGGAAGACATCCAAAAATCCATTGACACCATGAATGAAAAGATCAAGGAGGTGGATACGGAAAAGGAAGCCCAGACCGAGGATGCCCAAAAGCACCTTGACCAACTCAATGGGCAACATAACAAAAACCTGCTTGCCATCAAAGATATCAGTCTAAAGAATCCTTATCAAGAGGAAATGGTTCAACTGCAAGATAGGTTGGATGAGGAAAACAATGAACTGCATCAAGCACAGCTGAGGGAACAGGAATTGAACCGGGAAATCGAGAAGATCCAGAACGATGCCAATAATGAAATCGAAGAAGTCAAAAGAAAAGCCCAGACTTCAATCGATAAACTGCAAGGAGAAATAGAAGGCAGAAAAAAGGAAATCAAGCACCTGAATGAACTACTTGAACAGCAAAACGGCTCATTCATCGAATGGCTTGACGAAAATATCGAGGGATGGGAAGAGAACATCGGAAAAGTCGTGGATGAGGAAAACATACTATATAGGCATGATCTTTATCCGGAAAAGTCCGTCAGTGGCGGCAACACGTTCTTTGGTGTGGACATCCAACTCGAAAACATAGAGAAAGATATCCTGACCCCGCAGAAAATCAAGGATGACATCCATAAAATGGCCTCGGAGAATTACGAGACTGACAAGAACATACGCTCCATCCAAGAAGAAAGGGATGCAGAAGCCGGGAAACTGAACCAAAGAGCCAAAAACAAACTGGTTCCGCTCAACAAGGAACTGAGAGAGGTCAAAGCTAAAACCATGACCTTACCTCTGAGCATAAAAAAACTCAACTCCTCAATAGAGGATTTCAACACCCAACTGAAGGAATGGAGAAAAGAACAGACTGAAACCATCCGGAGAGAAGATGACGCTCTTCAGGTTGATATCAATAAGGCTCAAGATGTTCTTCAAAAAATCAAGGATGAGGCAAAGAGGAAAGTGGAGGACATCCGAAAAAACCTGGAACAACAGAAGAAAGACCTTCGCCAGGAAGCTGAAAAAGAAAAGACAAAAGTGGATGCCCGTCTCAAAGAACGGACTGACGAGATCCGGCAATCCATAGAGATCCAGCAACAGCAGAAACAAAAAGCGCTCGCCGACGAGGGGGTGGACACCGAGTCCCTCGAAGCGCTCCAAAGAAGTCTTGACGAAACAAAGAAACTCCTTCGTGAGATTGACATCCTCATGCCACAAGTCAATGTCTACAATGATAAAAAGAGAGAATATATCGACCATATTGACGAGAAAAAGGAAGAGAAGGAAAAAATCAACAACCTGATAAAAAGTCTGGATGCCAGATTTAACAAGAAACTGCACGAAATCCTCGAAGCAATCAAAACAGCTGAGACAAATCTTGAAAATAAAGGAAAACAGCTTGAAACCATCAAGAAGAACATTGAAGAGGCCAAAATAAAAACTGAATTATGGGGAATAGAACTTGAATACGATGACAGCAACATGGCTGAGAGCGAGGAGAGCGTCAGCGACATCGTAAAAGCCTTGGATGTGACAAGGCAAGAACAACTACTGCTATCCAACAACTTGAGTACAAAAGTCAGTGCCTTCTCAAGCAACTTCTCTGCCAACAACCAATTCAAGTTTAAGACCAATTTCACATGCAATGAGGACTACATCGAAACAGCAAAGGAACTGGCCACATTCGTTGAGGAAAACAGGATTGAGGTGTATAAAAAGCAGATAAATACCTATTGCGAGAACTTCTTAGCAGACATCAGGATTGATGTTTACAACCTCTTCCAGTTCAACACTGAAATCGCCAGCATCATCAGCAAGATCAACAAAGACATCGAGAATGAAAACTTCGTCAGCAGCATCAACAGTATACAGCTGCGGATGAGCGATAGCACTGATCCCATCATGTTACTGCTCAAAGACATCAAGGATTTCTATGAGATGAATCAGGAACATCTGCATGAGATGGATCTGTTCACCGACCCAGAAAAACACTTGAAAGCACGTCAAGATGGTATTGAACTGCTGATGCAGCTGCAAACACTGATCAAACAACATTTCAAGAAAACTGTTCTGACCATCGAGGACACGTTCAGGCTCGAGGTTAGGGTCGTGGAGAACAGACACGACTCCGGATGGAGGGAGATCGTGAAAAGCCCAGGCTCCAACGGCACAAGCATGCTTGTGCTGACCATCATCAACATCACCCTGCTCAACGTGTACAAGGAGAAGCTCTGTCGCAAATCGGCAAAGTATGCAGACCTTTACATCCATTGTCTCCTTGACGAGGGCGGCCGTCTATATGAGAAAAACATCGAGGGTCTGGTACAGTTCGCCAGCAAACGAAAAATCCATATCATACTGGTAACGCCGAACTCCATCGATGACGTGAACTCCTACAAGCACCACTACCTCCTTTACAAGGAGCATACAGAGAAGAATGATATCACAAGAATAGTTGATTTACTGAACGTGGAATGAAAACGACAAAAACTTTCCTTCAGAAAATGATAAGACTCTCCTATGGAGAGCAAATACCAAAATCAAGCCTTAAGGGCGAACTGTTGCTGAAAATGGTCAACGACGGTGCCATCATTATGATACCTCATGGCAGCAAGGGCTACTACGCTGCCAAAGACATTAAGTCCTTCAGAAACTACCTAAACGGCATCTTCAATACTGATGACCTCGAGGCTCTCGCTGAAATGATGGGTAAAAACGAGGTAAGCCGCGCAGAACAAACAAGACTAACAGGAAACTCCAAAACCAAAAGGCAGAGAACGTTCAAGGGGTTCCTTGTCAACTGCTATGATCCAATTAAGGCGAAACTTGGAAACAGAGAAATCACCATCAACCCGGAGACAGGAACCTTCACCTTCATCTACGAGTACGAGAGTTTCCAAATACCACCTGAAATCGTGGTCATCGGTATCGAAAACAGTGAGAACTTCAGATTCATCGAGCGACAGAAATATCTTTTCGACAAGTTCCTCAAACCAGATGAAAGGGCCATCTTCGTCAACCGTTATCCGACCGACCAAACCGATGATTTAAGAAAATGGCTCATGGCCATCCCTAACAAATACATTCATTTCGGTGACCTCGACCTCAAAGGTGTGGACATCTACCTGAACACCTTTTTTACATATCTTGGTGAAAAATCTTCATTCCTTATTCCTAACGACGCTGAAGAACGAATAAGAAGTGGTGACAGCAACCGGTACAACGTCCAATACAGACCTAACGAAGGAAAGACAAAAGACCCGAGGGTACAACCTCTCCTTGACCTGATTCACAAATACCACAAAGGATATGACCAGGAAGGATTCATCGAATGACCTGCCTATTCACCGTTCTATCGCTCGTACTCTATTCTCTATTGTTGGTGATGCTGCCATTTAAAGATTACAAATTTATGTATCTGATAATCCAAAATAACAAAATACCTCAATTTGCTCTTGGAGAAACCCAAGATAATGCTTAACTTTGCATATTATTGGGAACACAACACTAACCTCTCCTTCCACAAAGGAAGTTCAATAAACACAAATGAAAATGAGATACGAAGTACATGGCATCACGAAAACAATGGTTGAATTCCTGCCCAATGAAGTTCAGGCAAGGGTGATATTGCTCCAAGGTGACGCTTTCATCGTTTCCTTCCCTTCATCACATAACTTCCATTCAGGCGGACACTTTGTCAAACTGATGAGCGCAATGTTCGACAGATTCGCTCCTACTGCTGACAAAGTGACAATTGACAACATCAAACGCATCAACGCCGAACTGTACCTTGCTGACTATGAGATGATAGGGAACATCTGCCCCGACCAGGACAAGCACGAGGAACGGAAACGCATCGGACAGCAAATTATCGATCTAAGGAAGACGCAAAAAATGGACGGAAAGACATTGGCAGCAAGGGTCGGCACGTCTCCCTCCAACCTGAGCAGGATAGAACAGGGACATTTCTCCGTCGGTTTCGACATGCTCAACAAAATCGCCAACGCCCTCGGCGCAAGGGTCGAACTGGTGAAATACCAGTCACCCACTACCCCATCCCAGAATACGAAGCCGGGACAACAGGCAGAGTGAGAGGACAACCTACAAATTCTCAAAAATCCTTTCTAATTAACAGAAACAACTAATATGGAAACAACCATCATCAATGCTCTTCAGGACATCAAAAGAAATCTTGAGAACAAGCCTTATGGCATCCCCGTCTTCTCAAGTGCCGCAGGAGTGGACAAGCTCTCCCCACTGAACGTGGATGCTGTGGATGATTATATCTCGCTCGCAGAAAAGAATGGTGACATGACATACGTCCCCATTCAGGACTTCTCCAAAGAGGAAAAGGAAACGTTCGACAAGATGATGCGTTTCGCCAGTGAAGGCTGCCACATAACAGAAAAAGACGTGCTTGGAATGGTTGTCATCCATGATGAATACAACAAGAACCCTTTCACCTTGAGCATCCTGCACTTGAAAGACTAAAATGCCCAACGCCTATCAGGCGTCATGCATAGCACCAAGTCCTGTCAAAAACCGGCAAGATATCAATTCCGAGCCGTATTTCAACTTACACTCAAAGTCAACCAATATGGATAACATTTTCTCTTCCCTAAACGACAAACAGGCCGAAGCGGTACGCGCCACGGAAGGCAGGGTGCGCATCGTAGCCGGCGCAGGATCGGGAAAGACCCGTGTCCTCGCCCACCGTTATGCCTACCTGGTCAATGAGATGGGCATCGACCCGGCCAACATCCTGTGCATGACTTTTACCAACAAGGCGGCCCGGGAGATGAAGACGCGCATCGCCAACATGGTGCACGCCGCCCACGTCAACGACCTCGTATGCACCATCCACGGTTTCTGCGTCAAGGTGCTGCGGAGGGAGATCCACCGCATCGGATACCCGAAGAACTTCAACATCATCGACGAGGAGGACGTGAAGTCGCTCGCCAAGCAGGTGATGGAGGAGGTGGGGCTCGACCGCACGGCGGCAACGGTGAGACAGTTCATCAAGGGGGTCCAGAAATACAAATACGACTCTTTCTACAAGGCTCCCATGTCCTATATCGAGAGCATCATCCTCAACAAGAAACCGCCAGAGGAGGAACTCAACGACGCGGAGAGATTCGTCCTGCTGCAGCTGAAAGCGTTCTCACTGGACTTCAATGACATCATCCTCTTCGCCCTGCATATCCTGAACAACCATGCCGACGCACGGGAGTACTGGCAGAAGCAGCTCAACTACATCATGGTGGACGAGGTGCAGGACTGCAGCACCACGGACTGGGAAATCATCAACCTGATATCGCAGGAGTACCAGAACCTGTTCATCGTCGGTGACCCTGACCAGGCCATCTACGAATGGAGGGGGGCGAAGCCGAAATCGTTCATCGAGTTCCCCGCTGAGACTGACATCATCCTGAACGAGAACTACCGGTCGACTCCCGACATCCTCAATGTGGCGAACTCGGTCATCGCCCATAACCAAGACCGCATCCCCAAAGACCTGTTCACACAGAAGCCGAAAGACAGGATAGCGGTCCACCACCATGCCAAGTCCGAAAAGGACGAGAGCGACTGGATTGCCAAACAGATAGCAACCCTCACCAAGAAAGGATGCAAGAACAGCGATATCGCCATCCTCTTCCGCGCCGCCTTCCAGTCACGGGAAATCGAACAGGCCCTGCTGCGCAAGCACATCAAGTATGTGGTGTGGGGCGGCATCCGCTTCTTCGAACGGAAGGAAATCAAGGACGCGCTGGCATACCTGCGCCTGGTGGCTTACCAGGATGACCTCTCATTCGTCAGGGTCATCAACACGCCGTCACGGAAATTCGGGAAGGCGAAGCTGGCCAGGCTGCAGACATTGGCGAAACAGGAGGGCACCTCCCTCTATGCCACGCTCAAAAACCACCTCCGAAACAAGGAATTCGACAAGGAGGCATTTGCCAAGTTCATCGAGCTGATAGAGGACTGCATCAAGGCCAAGGACAACACCAAGACCTCGGACATGCTCGAATACCTCCTGCAGGAGAGCGGCCTGAAAGACCTGCTCAGGGAGGACGAGGATGAGGACCGGCTCGAAAACATACAGGAGCTGGCAAGCTCCATCCTGCACTATGAGAAGGTCAACATCAACGAGGAAATCTCTCTCGACACATACCTGCAGGACATCGCCCTCTATACCAACGCTGACTACAAGGACGACGGGGATACTGTCAAGCTGATGACCATCCACCAGTCCAAGGGACTGGAGTTCCCCATCGTCTTCATCTGCGGGGTGACAGAGGGCATCTTCCCTAACCACCGCTCCATCCGTGAGCGGAAGAAACCGGCGCTGGAGGAGGAGCGGCGGCTGATGTACGTGGCCATCACACGTGCTGAGAAGGCGGTGTTCCTCACGGAGTCGGAAGGGTTCGACTACACGCACAAGACTTCCCGGTGTCCTTCACGCTTCCTCATGGAGATAGACCGCGACATCATCAAGGTGGATGGTGACATCCCTCCTGAGATCTGGCAGGGCACTTTCAACCTCGTCCGCAAGCTCGATGCGGAAATCTACATGGACGGCTCCATGGAAGAAGATGAGGAGGAAGAGGATGCCCTCAAGCCGGGTGACAAGGTCACGCACAAGGTCCTCGGCGAAGGCACCATCCTCGACTATGACGAGGAACGCGACTCCTTCAAGATTGACTTCAACGGCTCCATCCGCTTCATCCGCGCCAGCTTCCTCACCAAATGAAAACGTAAAGCATATTAGATAATCCAGTTGATTTGAAACTTTAAAAGAAATCATACAATGATCAAGATGTTTGTTATGCAGACCTGCCCTTACTGCGAATACGTGGAGAAGCAGGTCGAGGGTAATCCCAATTTTGAGGTGATCGACATCGGCAAGCATGTCCGTAACCTCAAACAGTTCCTCGATTTGAGGGAGAGCAATCCCGCTTTCGATGAAGCGAGAAAAACCGGCGACGTGGGCATCCCGTGCTATGTGCTGGAGGATGGCACCGTTACCCTTTCCTCAAAAGACGTAGGACTGGAGCCGATGCCTGATGAGCCCGAAGGTGCTTCATGCCGTCTCGACGGCAGCGGGTGCTAATGCTTCTGCCGGTCAATTTTTCTCCAAAATTTGAGCATCAAATAAAAGAAAATGTGTATCTTTGTGCCAAAAGTCGGCAGGAAAACGTGCGTAAAGCACTAAAAAGTCGGTAGGAAAACGTGTAAGATATGTATAAACGTAAAATAGAAAGCATATTCCAATCGTGGTTGGATGATGCCTCTCACAAACCGCTCGTTGTGAAAGGTGTCCGACAATGTGGCAAGACCAGTAGTGTGATGGATTTTGCCCTTCGGCATTTTAAGAACGTGGTCTATCTGGATTTCCGTGAACATCCTGACTACAAGAAATTCTTTACACCCAATCTGGAAGTGGATGCAATCATCATGCGAATCACCGCAGCGATGCCAAACATTGAGGTTGAAGAAGGAGAAACCTGTTTCGTCTTCGATGAGATACAAGATTGCCCACGGGCGAGAGGCTCATTGAAGTATTTTCACTTGGATGGCCGTTATGAAGTGATGTGTACAGGCTCCCTGCTGGGTGTCAACGGTTACAAAACGCCTGAAGAAAAGGAAGAAGATGAAGAGGCTTCCATCCCGGTAGGCTTTGAAGAAATAGTGAATATGTATCCGATGGACTTCGAGGAATGGCTCTGGGCCAATGGCATCAAAAAATTACACTTTGACTACTTGAAGAAATGCCTTGACTGCGAAAGTCCCGTTGAAGAAGCACTGCACTACCGCTTCCGTGAACTGCTCAATCAGTATGTTGTGGTAGGTGGCATGCCGGAGGTCGTGACCACATTCCTTGAAACGAAACAAATAGGGAAAGTGCTCTCTGTGCAGCGCCGCATCGTGGATGACTACAAATCGGACATGATGAAATATGCAGCCAAAACTGACAAATCCCGTATTAGGGAATGTTTTGAGTCGATCCCGGCACAGTTGGCACGTGAATACAAAAAGTTCAGTTATACCGTAGTCCGTCCTAACGGCAGGGGGCGTGACTATGCAGGAAGTCTACAGTGGATAGAGGACGCGGGCATCATACACCGGTGCTATAATACGGAGATTACGGAACTGCCACTTGACGGGCACCGAATTCAAAGTGAGTTCAAAGTATATATGGCAGACGTAGGCTTGCTGGTGGCGATGCTGGAAGAAGGTACTCAGTCGAGTATCCTACAAGGTGATCTGCTTAGTTATAATGGTGCCATCAAAGAGAATCTCCTGGCTGACATCTTTGGCAAGATGGGACGCAAACTATATTACTATCATAAGGATGGAGGTGTGGAACTCGACTTCCTGATGCGCTATAAGGGAAAATGTGTGCCAGTTGAATGTAAAGCCACCACAGGCAACGCTAAGTCTATGCGGACCGTTCTGAAGCATCCTGAGAAATATCATGTAGAAAATGCGATGAAACTGGGTGACTACAACGTTGGAAGAAACGGGCATTTACTCACTTTGCCTATGTATATGGCATTTTTACTGATTGAAGTATAGACATTAACACATATTCCTTGTTTTATGGTTATGTTTTAGAAAATGTCGTATATTTACCAATAAATTTCAATTATTTGTATTATGTACGAACGACAACTAATCCATCAATTAAGAAAATGGAGTCAAAAGCAAACACACAAACCACTTGTCATACGTGGTACTCCAAGCCAACATTTCTGGCATTTGACTCATAAGAAGGTGCTGATACTGGCTGGGAAGGCTGCTCCGAAGGTCATCAGAGAAGACAGACTGTGTGAGATTCTTCCAAAGATAAACAAGTGACCAAATTCAATATCGCATAATGAAACTGAAGAAACGAAAAATCAAGTATGCTGCAATATTCCTTCTCTGCTGGTTTGCCTTTCTGGTCTTTCTGGTGGATGGAGTCCTGAAATTCCAAACATTGGTTGACTATTTCGGTTCATATGCGTTAGTGGAGATCACGTTATTGCTCTTGGTCATTCTACCCACACTGGCGGTATATATATTCACAAAAGAATAACTACAAAACAGAACATAAACAAACAGAGGAATTTATGATAGCTTTAAATAAGATTTTAGGATTAATAGTCTTGTTTTATCAGCACGGTTATGCATTTGGACAAAATTGTCCGAACAGTACAGTGGTAAAACAAGATACCGTAGTGGTTATGTCCGACTCAACATGTTGCAAGAGTGATATATGCGAGAGTGATACGGCATGTCATAAAAGATATCTGCAGTTACAGGGGATATCTTCCATTAACCTAGGACAAACAACAACAAAAGATATAGACCCCAACGCTTTGAAAATGCCCAAATACGATCCAAACAAAAAGAAGTTTACTGATATGCAACTTATCAACGTTATAGGCCCTCACATAAAAAGATAAGACAAATCCCATTTTTTTCAAATAATTACAAGTAAATAATGAAAAGATGCTAATCATTTCCCTTATCATATTTGCCATAATCGCTTTGATTGTCGCCGCTGTACTCGGACTCCTTAGTTCCATAGTGGCTTGGAGGATTGTACGAAGAAGAAACTGGAGTCACAAACGTTTGATAGTGTTGCTGGCTGCCATCACTCCTGCCTTGTTCATTGGCATGGAGGCCGTCTTGGGACTTATCGGGAGTGTGTATATCTCCGAGACGAAAGGTGTCGACCTGGGCTTCGGTGATTATTGGGAGGCACCACTTTCTGCAAGCCACTACCTTTCTGCTGTCGACATGCCGGAAACGGCATGTATCCTAGAAAAAGGTCCTTTCCAAGAAGGCAGTGGCCGTGTAGAGCATTTATGGGTACAGGATGATAGCGTGTTCGTGACTATACAAGATAAAGCAATCTCCTCGGAAATGAATGATTCCTCCTCTTCTACCTATTCGTTGTATCTTTTTCATCGTCAAGGCAATGGGACGGATACGCTTTTGAATAGAGCGGACACACTGCAGTTGGCAGAAACTCTACGAAGCCGAAATCTGGATGCAGAAACCGCTTTGACTCCGGATGACTATTTTACCCAAGCACAAAGGGAGGCTCACAAAATAGAGAGTCCGCTTCGACATACGATCACAATCGTGACAATATTGGCATTGTGGGCTTTACTCATTCGGTTCATCAAGAAAAAGAGTGTAAAGCATAATCGTAAATCATAATTCGCAATCCAAATGAAGAAATTGTTGCTGTTTTTATTGATTGTTGTAGCAATCATCGGGAGTATTGGATGTTATCTTTATATGAACGATATCATCTATTTTAGCGGTAAAGACGTAAAAGGCATTTACGTGGAAGAAGAGCTGAGGATTGCAACTGATGATTATCATGGAATCAGTTATTGCAAATTGCTCAAAAAGGCAATTGAGGATAATCAAGAAGACATCAAGAAATTGATGCTGTTGGATTTCAGCGGTTCTGGAGCGGCCAGTTATGACCATGGAGATGTCATCGTGAAACTGATAGACCGTCTTGGAGAAGATACAATCATATCTTCCTTGGGAAACCAATTGACCAAGAAGGAAAAAGGATCAATAGAAGCATATATCTCTGCTGGATTGGAATATGGCAGCAATCCACATCATGGACAAACACTCGAGTCGGTTTTCCCATTAATTTATCAATATCTCTGTAACAAATGAAACAAATCATCATCTTAATTTTAATCACCATACCTTTGGGATGCTGGAACAATGCCGACCCCAATAAGGCGGTGGTCTATGACTTGTGGAAATCATTTATTGAGGCACATGATGACACTACGACATGCTTCCCTCAATGGAATGAAGAGGACAGGCTCAGATGGAAACAGCCCGACTTGATCAGTAGTGAGGGATTTCTGACATCCAATCTCTACGCCTATCTCAACAAGGTTTTGGAGATACGGCCGGAAAACGGCGTGTACGTCATCCGTTCCATGTTTTATACACCATACAATGACGACAAAGCGATATTTGTGCTCGCCATTACCAATCACGTTGTGAAGAAGGACAAGAACGGTGCATTCAAAATTCATAACTGGATTGATTATCATACGCGCAAATGGCAGCGCAAAACAATCGGGCTGATAGACTACTGCTATTACCCGGAGTTTCAATTCAACGAGAAGAATGCTTATGCTGCCAACCAATTGATCAAGTTGCTGCATGAGAAGTTGGATGTGAATATTCCCGAACACATCACACAGTTTATCGCCCCTAATGTTTATGAGCAACAAAAGATGAAAGGCTTTGACTATCTCATCGGAATGGGCAATGAACAGGGAAACTCAGGTGGCTCTTTCGACAAGAGGAATTTCATCATATATGGTGATTCCGTTCACGGGGAAAACTACCAGCATGAAATAGCACGGCTCATCAATCCGACATATCCCAATGCGCATTTTCTAATCATCCAGGGGCTTTCTGAATATGTGAACACAAGCCAGAAACAGTTCGGCTTGTCTCATCGCGCACATTACGGGCGAATGAAAGCATGGTTGGATGCTCACCCTGATGCTGACCTGACAGACATGGATGATAAATTCTACACAATGGACAATCAGACGTCTCCTGCCTACCTGGTTGGGAAGATTGTCTGCCATGAATTGTTCAAAAAGGGGGGCTATCAAGCCTTGAAACGTGCATTGGCTACTGGAAAAGACGATTCTGACTTTTACGGATTGCTTAAGAATGAGATAGGAATTGGTAAAGACAATTTCAACCGTTGGTTGCGCGAAAGGATAGGCCTCTATTCTATGGAGGATATACCGCCTTTGCAATAATGACACCCCTCCTTTTGAGACACCGGACAAGTTGCGTGTCCGTCTTGAAAGTGGCTATGAACTCAAAGAGTTCCATCTCGACCGGTCAATAGTTTATTTCCTCGCTGAGAAGAAATAAACACTTCCTTTTTGCCGCTGTATTCCTTTCCTTATTCTTTTTCAGAATCCCTCCCGCTGGATTCTCCAATCTCACGTCTGGTGCCGCAGCAGAAGGCATACAGCCGGTCACCCATGGCTTTTTTCATAATGGCGTAAGCAATGTCACCCGTGCAATGGCTGGTGTGGAACACAGTCTGGGGATAGTTGTTTGTCAGCCTCCGGGCGAGTCCGGCCAGTTCATTTTTCGTCTCATGATGGTCCAGCAGGTGGAATCCTCCCACGACAGTCGTGACAGGCCAAGGGCATGCAGCCAGGATATTCTCCAAACCGCTATGGGCACAGCCGGTGAAAAGCAATCCGTCGATATAGAGAGCCAACTCATGACGGAAATCATCAGGAAGGTAGTTCCCCTCATCATCCCTAACGAATAGATGCCGGTTGCCCTTGGGCATGGGATGAGTCTGTGAAATATGAGCCATGACACGGATGCCATCGGCGACCTCATAGGTATGATCCACTATGATGGACCTCTCCCCCATTTCCTCCGGCCATATCGTGGTGATGCTGTGCAGTTCATTCCTCATGGAATAGAACTTTCCTTTGACGGCCTCTGGAGATACGATGACTTTCGCCCTTTTGTTGACTTCCATAAAATGACACAGACCTCCCGCATGGTCGCTGTGCCCATGGGAGATGAAGACATAATCCACCGTCCCGAGATCGATACCCATCCGCTTCGCATTGCGGATGAACACATCACTGGCTCCTGTGTCGAGCAGGATGCGATGATGCCCCGTCTCCAACAGGATGGACAACCCGTGCTCCGTCTGTAGTGACGGATCCTTTGCACGATTGTCTGACAAAACAATCCATTTCATAAGCATTCCCTTTTTCCTGTGTTATGCTTCCACCTTACTCTCACTGTCGTTCCATACAGAAAAAAGTAGATTAGCACATCCGCATGCAAAATTACGCCTTTTCAATCAAAAATCCGTATATATGCCGATTCTTTGAAAAAAAGTTCTGATTGTACCACTTTAACTTCGTTGAATCGCTCTGGTGCTCGGGAAAGACTGAAAAAAATTTCATCTTTTCTCTCGCTTGTACCGCGATTTGGCACAACCCTTGCCTACCTTTGCCATGTCAAAAAAGGAATGCTGCAAATGACAGAACAGAAAAACATAGACAATGACTACATAGAGGAGGATGAATACCATTGCCCCTTCAAGGAGATGGCCGATGACCCGCGCTACCTCTATGTGCACGTATCCGTCCTATATGCATGGGGATTCAAGGAAAGCAGAAAATACCATTTCCTTTATGACAGCAAATGGCATAGTGCAGTTTGCCGTGATGCCGAAGACGGAAGAAAGGTCAGGCTGCCCTTATTCCGCTGCTTCATCAACCCTGACAAAATGTTCCGATGCAATCCAAATATCAACTGGTGCTATAATGATGTGACCTTCTTCTTCATTACCATGAAATCTGGATCAAGAGTAAGGGAACTGACCATAGCCTCTCCGGATAAAAGATTTTACAAACCATTTTACTGGATTCTTGACACTATTGGAAACGATTATGACGACTATCCCCGTATGTCCAGATTTATCATGTCATCTATGGTGTTGCTGTACCGCATTATAGAGCCGTTCAATATCAGCCGTGTCAACAAACTTGCCAAATATTACCTGCCGGAAAAAATGTTGAACCCCAACTACTACATTTATACCTATTACTGTCGGTTTTATTTCGAGTTGAACGAACAGAATCCTTCGATAACAGAAGGATTGAAAAAAACATCGCGGAAATCTCCAAAAAGTCATCCCCTAAAGACTATCCCTCACCCAAACCTGGGTCAGAGGAAAGACAACATTTCGAGAAAAAGGCCGCCATCCAAATAGGAATGTCCTGTCCCAAAAATCAGTATCTCTCAAAGAGACAATAAAAACACCAAACAATAGTTTTATAATAAGAAGGAAATCGAAAACTATGGAACAAGTCAACTACGATAAAATCAGGGAGATGATTGCACGCTGTCGGTGGACATACGCCAAGACGATGCCGTGGGCGCCGCATGAGTATATCGTCAGGGGCGAATGCCCGCTCACGGAAGAGGAGTTCCTTTACTTCATCGACATGCAGCGACGGTTCGGCGTCCAGGAGCGATGGGGCAGCTACAGCCTTCCCTACCTGTACATTGACGACTACAAATACTGGACCATGGGAGCATCGTATGACAAGACAACAATCATCAACCGCGCCAAGACAGACGTCCTCGGCGACACGCTGAGCTTCTGCGGCGAACTCAAGAGGATACGTGAGGATGTCAGGGAAAACCAACCGTTCCTGCTCAATGTCCTGCTGGAGGCACAGCCCAATGAGGAGGGGGTGAGCCGGATACTCAAGGGCTTTTTCAGCTACAGGCAGGACGGCGAATATGTCGCCCTAAGAAGTTTCGTGAGGAAATTTCTCAGCGAGGAACTGGCTTCGAAGATCAGAAAGCCAGTGCTTCAGGAGGAGGAATACGTGACCGACCAGAAACGCATCGACATCCTCGTGTATGAGAAAGGGAAATATGCCATCGTCTTCGAGAACAAGATATGGGATGCCACGGAGCAGGAAAACCAGCTGTCCAATTACATCAGAGGTCTCAAGGACCAGAAATACGGACTGACGGATGACCAGGTCTACATCATCTACCTGCCCAGCGATGAGGGGCACGGCCCCACCGACCGGTCATGGGACAAGAACATCCAAAAACTATTCAAGAACAGGTACCGCAAAGTCAGCTTCAAGGAGGGCATCATCAGCTGGCTGGACTCGGAGGAGATGAAATCCATCGGCGACCCCAACTTCTGCCAGTCCCGCTTCCTCTTCTCCGACTACCTGAAGAGAGTCTTCAACTTAACGCCTACCGACAATATGGAACAAAGAGAAATAGACAAGCACATCAATTCGCGCCTTGACCTGAACGGCGACAGATACCATGACATGGAAACGCTGAACGAGACCATCAAAAGAATTAACGGATGTGTCAAGGAACTGGAGCGGAACCGCAGAATGCTGTGCTGCGACGCCGCCAACGAGTGGATGGCGAACCTTGAGCGGGATTTCCCCGACCTGGAGAAACACAGCGACATCCGCCTGAGCAAGTACATCATGGCAGGGGTCATCCTGCCCTACAAGGAATACAAGAAAGGCATCATCGTCCTGCTTGAATTCATCGGACAGGACCTGATATATGGCGCCCTCTACACCGATGACACCAAGAAGATCCGGGTGGAGATGCAGGAGTCTGACGGCATCCGGCCCTTCTACAAGAGCAAGGAATTCACCAAAGGCGTCGACTGGCTCTTCTACAAGTCAACGTCCTTGGAGGACGCATACGACAACCTGAAAAACCTGATCGAACGGATGACAAATCAAATAGGATAAGACGGACAATGCCGGCTTTACCAAGCCAAAACAATGAGGGTGCGCACACTGCCACCCTCTTTTATTATACTCCACGGAATCGTCCCAAAATCATAAACGGGATGCAACGTGCAGGAAAAGCATATACATTGCGATATGCGTCAAATCTCATTTCATAAAAGCCTTTTTGAAGAGGGCCAAAAGGAGTTGTGCATCCAAACCTTTCAATCCTGCATTTTTAAAGAAATCAGGATTGGGCAGTTCTCCTATCCTTTGATAAAAGTCACTCATGTCTTTTTTCAATTTCATGGAGAGTGTAAAGCGTGAGTCTCGGGGCAGCATGGCTATCAGCCTGAAGACATCTTTCTTATGCTTTTCTATATCGCGGCTGTCGACTTGCTCTCCTTCCGCTTTCCTATCCAGCATCTCTGTGTACGCCTTCGCTTTCAGGCAAATAAGAGCTTCGGGGTTTGCAATATGGATGTCTTCGATGATTCTACTATGCTCTATTGTGAATGCATAGTAGTCATCATCCATCAGGATGGCAGACAAACTGGAGAGGTCTTCTCCAACACTTATTGGCTCGATATGAGCATCGGATGGTAGGCTTAACATTCCGGTATTCCGAGCGAAAAACTCTATCTGCTTCGGATATGTCTTGTCCTCGGGGTTTTTGAATCGATAATATTCATGCTTGAATTTGTTTTCGCCTTTGTATCGGTCAGCATAATTGGCTGACTTGATGAAATCCCACAAGCGTAATCCGAAATCAGGGGTTAAGGCTTCAACCACAAGTATAAGGTCAAGATCCTTCGTGGCACGAGGGTTCATGTCAAGTTCTTCTTCAAGTAGATTGCACGCAGCACCGCCTATGAGCACATACTTGTCTTTATATTCACTGAAATATTCCTTCCAGCGTTCAATTCCTGTCACCATTTCATTTCTTCTATTAAGGTGTCACATTCTAGTTGTATTCTTTCGTCTTCGTTATCCTTCATACACAGATAGAGCGAAAGCCTGTCTGCGTAACCATTTTCAGAAAGCAATGCCGGAGAATATTTCCAAACCTCCACCTTTATTTCCCCGTATTGTTTGTTCATAAAGGCTGCATTCTCCTTGGCCGTGGCTTTGTCGATAGCTATGATTGGTGTTGTAGGTTCTGCGAGCATGGTATAATATCCCATTGCGGTCTCTCCAGCAATCAAACAACCTGCCGGTTTTGTGTCGGTGAAGAGAATTCGTTCTATGGGAGACGACATTAAAGGAAGGGATTTGTTCCAAAAATCAACCTTGCCCAATGCTATTTGAACATGTTTCTGCTTGCCGCCTACTAGAGAGATAATGCTATTGGATGCAAGCCATCGAAGTGCAACATTGACGGTCGGATATGCCAGACCTGTAAGTTCAGCTAACTCCGATGTGCTAAATCCATCAATTGTTCCCTTTTCAAGATGATAGAGCACTAACATTTGGGCAACTGGCGGCATCCTCTCTGGCATCACTTTTGCTCTGTTCTTCAGTTCGCGTAATACAATCAGCATGCTGGGAATGAAAATAAGCTTTCCAGGTACGATAAAATTAACTTTTGCTTGAGTAAGTCGCGAAATATTGTATGATGCCACAAACTCCAACGCAAATACAACTGGACGATGGAATACATTCATCATCTTTGCCTGATGCTTGGCCAGCTGCATTGGAGAAATGTTCTCTTGTTCTGTAGGTATGGCAATGGTAATTATCGTTTCCATGAACTCAACATCGCAAAAACTATAGCAACATGAGATAGCTAGTGGAAGCATTTCATCGTCTCTTTCCGTGTGAACAAGTGTCCTTGTTTTGCAGCCTGTCAGTTCTTCCAAATAATCTGTTATCGGATTAATATTATATTTCATTTTGCAAATTATATTACGTGGAATATTTTGTGCAAAAATAAATATAATAAATCTATTCTCCAAATCTTTTTCCCAAAAAAGGTTGGAATTCAACTTTAATCCCCTTTTCGATAGACTTCCCATATAGTTGATTGACATACCTTCAAACCTAAAAAACGAGATTCTTGGGTACAGACAAAACTGCACATCCTTATACACAAAAATCTCAACCTTGATCTTGGTGGAACCATTCAACCTACAGCGTCCTTGTCGAATGTCATTACTTCGCGAAGATAAACGGCATCTCGCTGCCGACCTCGGTTTTCACGGCAACTTTTCTTTCCCTAATGGCTACCAAAGGCAGACAAAACTTTCCGCAAACCTTCCGATTGTCTTTCACTCGCTGTCATCTTTTCGGGGCGGCGTAATAACAAACGTCCCGGACGCAGAAGGCTGCCAGCAGCCAAGACGTAAGGGAGAAAAAAGAAAGGAAAGAGAATGCTTATCAAACACGCCTGCTTCAGTTATCTTCCGCAACGATACCATAAACGTGCATCGTTCGAGGAAATCGACCTTGCATACAAGCTCCATTCCTTCAAGGATGGCCGAAATTTTGCCAAACGTTGGGCTGCCAACGTGGTGTGCGACACGCTCTCCCTCATCGACATGACCGACACCATCTTCCTCTGCATACCGGCAAGCTGCCAACACACGCACGCAAGACGTTTCAAGAAATTCTCCGCGATGGTGTGCCAAAAATTACACGCAGTGAACGGATATGACTATATCCACGTGATTGGCAAACGGCCAAAGGCGCATATCAGCAAGACCCATGAACTCGCAGAGAACACCGACCAATACGTCCAAATAGACGATGAGAAACTTGCCGGAAGAAATGTGGTGCTCTTCGATGACATCACAACCTCATGCAAGACGGCAGACGCCTTCATCAAGCGCATCCAACAAGCCGGAGCACACGTCAGGTTGGCCATCTTCCTCGCAAGGACGAGAACATACAAAACAAGGTATAACTAAAACTCATTAAAATGACAACAAAAAAGACTTCACCCGACCGAAAGCGTCCGGCAAAAAGCAAAAAGTCCACGGCCGGACGCATCCGCGAAAGAGAACTCGCCGAACGACGCGACTACCTCCTTAAAGAGTCGATAGTCATGCTCGCTGCTGACCTCTACCAAGACATCTACGACACCGATGGCTGCGACGGGTTCACCGACGCATGCGAGACCATCATCGAACTCGCTGAGAAATTCGAGAGGAAAATCAACTGGATTGCCAATGGCGACAACCTCGACTATCTCGAGGAACTGGAAAAGTTCGAAACGAATGTGCGAAAGAGACTTCACCTCGACAAACCATAACTAAAAGCAACGACAATGACAAACGCAGAGATCAAATTCTTGGAATTGGTGCCTTCACAGCTGAAGGAAATCGCCAAACAGCTGGCCAAACTCAATGAGAACATGGACAAGCTCATCAGCCAAAACCAGGCAGCACCAAACCTGGTGAAACCCTCGGAAAAAGTGGTCACCATCTGCTACAACCAACGCGAGGAATGGAATGACCGCCAAGAGGCCATCAAGTTCTTCCGTGACGCGATGATGAACTCGGAGGGCTCGGAACATGAGCGCTACTTCAAAATCTGGAGCGAACTCGAATCCGGAGAAACCGCCTGCTCCGATGAGAGACTTCCAACGGTCAAGAAGAAATAGGCTGTTGGCCCGAATAAACAATTTTGTGTATCTTGACTATTTCAGACTGCAGCGGCTGTCACACTTCAAATTGTTGACAAAAATCGCCCTCCCTGTCGCGAGACACGGAGGGTTTGTCATTTCGGGCGGCAAGCCGCCCACAATTCAGCAAAAAATTTGTTCTTCTTGGTTGTTTTTTTCGAAATTATTCCGTTATATAATAGAAGGCTCAACAACCACGAACAAAGATAGAGAATAAGGCGACGTTGATTGACATACTCTCACCCCTGAAGGAGCGAGATTCTTGGATGCAGGCGTGACCGCAAAGAAGCGCCGGTGGCGTTCTTTGACTTACTGACACTCTCCAAT
>ONAG01000158.1 GCA_900315745.1 uncultured Prevotellaceae bacterium | reverse complement strand
ACGGGAAACCATAAGGGTCCAGTATAGGGTCTTTCCTCCATACATACAGAGTCGGCTCCTTCGCTGACCGTCCCCTCAATGACGAAATCAATGCTGTCCCCCACAACAGGGATGAAAGTCTGCGCCTGTCCCGCCAATATGACGAGGGCAAGCAGGATGGTGATGATGGTTTGCTTCATATTCATTTCGTTTTATTTCAGCCTTTCCTTCAGTCTCGTCAGTTCGTAGTCGAAGTTTTGGTAGCCATCTATGCGGAGGTCGTCGCGGACACGGCGACAGTCGGGGGTGATGGTCTCGTAGTGCGGGATGCCATTGAACTGGAACAGCTCTTGCAGGCGGGTGAAGTCGGCGTCGGTGACGCAAACAGTCTCTTCATTAGATAACCACTCTGCCACGTACTGCTTGTAGGCGTCGCTGCCCTCGGTGGTGCGTTCGCCAGCAATGAAGATGAGCTTCACGTCATCGCGCTTGGCAATCTTGGCACGTAGTTCCTTACTCGCTTGGATGGCACCACGGCAGGGGCCGCAACTCATGCCCCAGAAGTCTATCATCAGGATTTTGCCAGGGTATTTGGCCGAGAGCGAGCGGATGAGGTCAGCCATCGGCGCGTCGGGCAGGGGCGTGGCGAGGTTGGTTTGCGACTTCTTGTCAGCACAGAACTGCTCGGCCTTCTGGTGGATATAGGGGTTGGTGAAGGTGGCAAGATAGAGCGGCAGCATCTTGTTGCGTGTAGGCCAGTTCTCAATGACTTCCCTTTTCCTGGTTTCGGTAGCTGTCGTGTCTTCGGAGAGCCATTGGGTTATGATGTCATCGTCAACCCAGTTGTCGAAGTCAGACAGCATATCCTTGTAGGCGCATAATTGTACCATCATGTTATCCTTGTCTGTTCCCATAAGTTCGCGGAGGGCAGCGAGATAGTTGCTGAGAGCTGTGGAGTAGTTCTTAAAGTTTACCTCCATGCCGCCGTTCTCGTCCATAAGCCCCTTGTACTTGCGGTTGCTGACATAATTGGCAAACTGAATGTGGCTGAGCGTAAAAAGAAAATCCTGATTCGCGAGAAGCAGCGGATTGTCAAAGTCGATGCGGTGCAACGGGTAGTAGTTTTGGGCATCATAAATCTTCTCATACTCTGCGCTGTCAACAATCTCTGCGTTCCACTTGCCGTCACGCTCCTCATATTTTACCAAGTCACTTGCATAGTTATCGACGTATGACAAATAACGTTCTATGAAGTTCGCCTGTATGTCGGCGAGTGCCAGTTGCATCTCCATCGGCGTGTAGTGCTCGCGGCGGCTCACTGTCTGTAGGCGATACATTGCATTCTGCCAGACGCTTTCGGCTAAGCAGTTGCCCTCCTCCAACTTACCTTTAAAAGAAGAAAGCGGCCTGAATACATCACTTAAATCGTTGCCGGAGCGCAACCAACGCTCCACGTCGTGGCTACTGCCGCTGTTATAGACGCAAACGTACCTGTCTTGATTGTCCTTCTTGACAGTGATGTCGATGGTCTCTCCCGGACGGGCGAAGAATGGAATTTCGTCGAATTGTGTTTTCGCTTCCTTGGTCCAAAATAGTTGTCGGAATGGATAGCTGATCTTGAACTTCTTGCAGAATGTGCCGTCGGGCGCAATGTTGAGCACCTGCACGGCATCCCCCTTTTCGAACTCATCCTTGTAATAGCAGTGCAGCATGTCAAATCCTAATTGTTCGGCATTGAAGCCCTCGATGCGGCCTCGGATGGTGACGGTGTCGGTCTTGAACCAGTCCTCAGGCACCGTCCACGGATTAGCGTCGGCGAGGTCTTGTATCGTTGGGAATTTGATTTTGTACTTCTTGTCGTGTATGCCTAACAGCTTGAATGCCCCAGAGCCGTCACCCTCGATGAAGTCGAATATCTGTATCTTCTTCGGTAATGGCGCGAAATGCATGGTAAACTCGGTGATTCCACTCTCTGGCGACTGTACCCATGTGTTGAGTTTCAGTCCCTCGGCAGAATGTAGCGGGTAGCGGTTGCCGTCCTCGTCCATGAGATAGGATGATGAGACAAATTGGAAACTCTGTCCCTTGGAGTACTCCATTGTGAAATGTACGGTTGTTGCCGTATCCCTGAATATAACCTCACGGGCTTTCAGTTCGCCGTTCGACACATTTACGCAGGCCATTGCCACGGGGTACTTGATGGTCTTGAATGTCTTTGTCTGCCCCGCCATTGCGACGAAGGCGAGGAGGATGGTGATGATGGTTATCTTGTTCATGTTTATTTCAATTTATTTGTTATCGGGGAAAATCTCTTTGAGTTTCTCTTTCAGTTCGTCAATGCT
>ONAG01000045.1 GCA_900315745.1 uncultured Prevotellaceae bacterium | reverse complement strand
AGGGGCTTATTATGGAAGTAACAACACCGTATATGACAATGTGAAATTCGACATCCCCGTGGATCTTGCCATAGGCGAGGAGGCTGAGGTGGAGGCTGTTTTCAACGCTCCAGCTGATTTCGGCACAGGATGGTTCTATGTCAAGGTGAAGGAGAACATCACAGGTTCCATCTCCTCTGCCAAGGTGCAGGCTCAAGTGATGGAGTACGCTTCCAAATTCATCTTCGATGTGGCTGGCTCGGAATACTATTCCAGTTCTTCGGCCACAAGGACTCCTATCTCCTTTGGAAAGATTTTGGAAACCACTACTCTCTACTATGAGATCTACAACTCTGGCACTGCTCCATTGGTAATCAACAGCTTTACTCTGCCTGCTCCTTTCACTTCCGATGCTCCCGCTGGTGAGTTCACCGTGGCTGGTGGTGAGAAAAAGCAAATTGCCATCACTTTGCCGGCTGATGAATTTGGCATCTTCTCAGGAGAACTGACAATGGAATACACCAATTTCGGAAAAGAGAAGGCTACTTACACCTTGGGCATCTCTGGAACCGTGCTCGACCCAAGCAAGAATGTGTTCACATTCGACAACGGAACCAATGGACAATTCCCTGAAGGGTCCATTCACTCCGACCAGGTGTATATCTCTTCCTACACAACTGGAGACGTGACCAACTGGTATCTCCAAAGTACCAACACGACTACAAAATTCATCACACCGCTCATGACGGCTGAGGCTGGAGAGGCTTTCACATACGATACTTGGTATTACGCATATAATAGTTCTAACGCTGCCGTTACTGTCTATACCTCCAAAGACCGCGTGAACTGGACACAGGTAGATCGCCAAACTTACTATACAGGCATCGGAAACACAGTGACTACTTATACTGTCACCTTGCCAGAGGCTGGCAACTATTACCTGGCTTTTGAATTGCAAGGCAATGCGCTGCTCGACAACATTTATGGACTCACTTTGGCAGAGACTCCGGCTCACGACTGGTATCTCATTGGCTCCGACATCCCAACTTCTGGCAAGCAGAATTTTGACTACACTGCTTCTGTGCAGGTGCAGAACATTGCAGCAGTCGCCGACCAGGTGGAGACGGCTACCCTTTATGTCAATGGAGAAGCTGTAGCTACCGTTGAGGGTACCGAGCTTGCAGGCAACGACAAAACCGCAGCTGTGGGAACTGGACGCAATGGCTACAGCAACATCGAGGATCCAACAACTATTTCCTTCACTTTCAAGCCTCATGCTTTCGGAACTTTCCCGACATACATCGAACTGAAGAGTGGTGATTCTGTTCTGAAGACCGAAGTGGTGAATGTGAATTTTGAAGAGGAGGTTGCAACAAACGAAATAGCAGTAGGAACATCAACTGGCACAAGTAATAAAGTACCGTTCTATGGCTTTGACATGGAGCATGGAGCTTATGCTGATATCTATTTCAGCAAGGCCCAACTTGAAACATTCGGCATCAAGAAAGATGATGTCATTACTGCTATCAAGTTTAAGGGAACCGTAAGTAGTAAAACAATAGACAAGCTTAAGGCTGAAGCATGGGTTGGCTTGGAAACTGACGGCTCATTCGAACCAGGAAATGTCAATAAGGATGACATGACTCATGTGGTGATATACGATGATGAAAAGGTAGAGTTCTCATCTCCTGTAGAGATGACCATCGATCTTTCCAGCAGCCCCATCACATACGATGGCGAATCTGAGATACGTATTTACACCAGCATGAACGGAAATGGCCAGTATATTTCTGTATCTTGGGAAAAGGATATCAATTATCCTCAGCAAGCTTACTACAGCAAAGATGAGACTACATGGACTTCTTATGCTTTCGAACCTTGCCCAGTAGGATATTTCACCTTGGCTTTAGAGAATAAGACATTGTCTGGTATCGTGACCGAGGTCGATGGCACAACTCCTGTTGCAGAAGCTACCGTGACCATCCGCAACGACGAAAACGACATCGAATATTTTGCTGTGACCGATGAGACTGGTGCTTACTCCATCAATGTCGTGCAAAATAATCTCACATACACCACTACCGTGACAGCCGTTGGATATGAGACTCTCGAAGATGCAGAGGTACTCGACTTCTCCAATGGTAGCGTGCAGAAGAACTTCACCCTCACAAAGGCTGAGGGCAGCTTCGCTCTTGGTGATGTAAACCATGACGGTGTTGTCGATATCAACGACGTGATGGCAGTTGTGGCTGCCATTCTGGGCAACCAGCCTGAGGTGTATTTCGCTGAGAACGCTGATATAGACGGCACTGGCGAAGTGGATATCAATGACGTGATGGGCATCGTTGATGTCATCCTTAACGGACAATAGACACTGCATAAGCATCGGCAATCCGATGGCTGTAGCAGAAAACCCATGGGGGGCGTGGTTTTTGCCACGCCCCTCTTTTTTCGAACAATTCCACTACTTGCTGCTCTAAAGGTGTATGATTCACTATTTCTACAATCAAAACAAATACATAAATCATGCTCACCATGTTCATATTTTAAAAAATAAGTTAAACAGCAGGGCTAAGTGTGTGATTTGACAATTAAAAGCATTATATTTGCAGTTCAATCATAAAATAGCTGAAAAGCGTGAAAATAAAAGAAGTGGTGAATGCCCTTGAAAAGTTCGCGCCTCTGCCCCTGCAAGAAGACTATGACAATGCCGGCTTGCAAGTGGGACTTACAGAGACGGAAGTGACAGGGGCATTATTGTGTCTTGACATTACTGAAAAAATCATCGACGAAGCCATTGAAAGAGGATGCAACCTCGTGGTTTCCCACCATCCGCTCATCTTCCGGGCTCTAAAGAGGGTGAGCGACGGTAATGAAGTGCAGCGGTGTGTGATGAAGGCTGTAAAGAACGACATAGCCATCGTCTCCATGCACACCAATATCGACAATGCCGTGGGTGGAGTGAACTACAAGATGGCAGAGAAGATGAATCTGTCGCAGGTGCAGTTGCTCGCTCCTAAAATGGTGGCCGACATAGAAGGCGGCAGTGGAGTGGTGGGATGCCTGCCCGAACCTATGGATTCCAAGGCTTTTGTCGGAATGCTCAAAGAAACCTTCGGAGTGGAGTGTGTGCAGGCAAATGCACTGCTCGAACGGCACATCAGGAAGGTTGCCATATGTGGAGGTGCGGGAGCCTTCCTGCTCGGCGATGCTGTGGCAGCGGGAGCGGATGCTTTTGTCACTGGCGAGATGCACTACCATGAGTACTTCGACCACGACCAGCAAATACAGATTTGTGTCATCGGACACTATCAGAGCGAACAATTTACAAACGAAATATTCAAATCCATCATCGAGGAGAAATGCAAGGGGGTCAGGTGCTGCCTGACCCGCACATGCACCAATCCCATTATCTATTTATAAGAAATATGGCAAAAAAAGACCCTACAGATTTGACAGTAGAGAAGAAACTGGAAACCCTGTTTCAATTGCAAACCACATTGTCGCAAATTGATGAGAAAAGAGCTCTGAGAGGCGAACTGCCCCTGGAGGTGCAGGACTTGGAAGATGAGATTGCCGGACTGAGGACGCGCATCGAGAAAATCGAGAACGAAATCAGTGAGTTCAAGGCTGCCATCACACAAAAGAAAGGCGACATCGAGGATGCACAGGCTTCAGTGGCAAGGTACAAGGAGCAACTCAACGACGTGATGAACAACAGAGAGTATGACATGCTCAACAAGGAAATCGTTTTCCAGGAACTGGAAATCGAACTGTGCAACAAGAAAATCCGCGAGGCTCTATTGAAGATAGAGGAGAAGGAGGCTTTGCTCGCCCAGAACCAGGAACAGGTGGACTGCCGCCTGCAGATTCTTGATGAGAAGAAAAACGAACTGGATGCCATCATGCAGGAAACACGTGAGGAGGAGGACAAACTCAAGGAGAAGGCAAGAGGCTATGAGGAGAAGATAGAGGAGAGACTGCTGACAAGCTTCAAGCGCATACGCAAGAATGCACGCAACGGACTTGGAATCGTGTATGTGCAGCGCGACGCTTGTGGTGGATGCTTCAACAAGATACCACCACAGCAGCAACTCGATATCAAGATGCACAAGAAAATCATCGTTTGTGAGTATTGTGGACGAATACTTATCGACCCAGAACTTGCAGGAGTGAAAACAGTGGCAACTGATGAGAAACCCAAGAAACGCGCTTCACGTAGCCGTAAGAAGGTGGAGGAAAGCGAGGACTGACTCTCATCATGCAAATCTTAAAACCATCCAACAGACATGCTTCTTGGCATGTCTGTTTTTGTTCGTCCAGACAATCTCCTTTTCTCCCGCATATTCAACGGTTTGGGTGTGGTAGTATTCAACAGATGGCTATAGATTGCACCAAAAAACTAAAAAAATCATAATCGTTTTGGCTAAAGCGGAATTTTTTCATATATTTGTGGGGATTTTTCAAGAATGAAAAAGCAAGGAAAACACAAATATGTCTAACTAAAACAAAACGCTTATGAAAGACTTAAAAATGTACATCAACGGCAAGTTCGTTGAAAGCAAGTCGGGAAAATGGATCGATGTGCTCAACCCATCTACAGAGGAGGTAATCAGCCGTCAGCCGGAAGGCACAGTGGAAGAGGTGGACGAGGCTCTCGATGCCGCCAAGGCTGCACAAAAGGCATGGGCAAAGACGCCGGCAATAGAGCGTGCCAAATACCTGAACAAAATGGCTGATGGCATTCGACGCCGCCGCGACGAATTCGTGGACATCATCATGCGAGAGCAGGGAAAGACACGCACATGGGCTTCTGTGGAAGTGGATGTGACAGCCGACTATTTCGACTATATGGCTACCTTCGCACGCCACATCGAAGGCGAAATAATACCAAGTGACAGGAGAGGGGAGACCATCATGCTCTTCAAGGAGCCTATCGGAGTGGTGGCTGGTATTCTGCCATGGAACTTCCCATTCTTCCTCATCGCACGAAAGGCTGGTGCCGCACTCATCACTGGATGTGCCATCGTTATCAAGCCTTCACAGTTGACACCGGAGAACTGCTGCGAGTTCGCAAGGGTGGTGGATGAGACTGGACTGCCTGCAGGTGTGTTCAATGTCATCACCGGCAAAGGCTCCGTGGTGGGCAATGCCTTGGCTGAAAGCCCGAAGATTGGCATCGTGAGCGTAACAGGAAGCGTGGGAGCCGGAGAGAGCATCATGAAGGCTGCTGCCAACAATATTACTAAGGTGTCGCTCGAACTGGGTGGCAAGGCGCCTGCCATAGTGTTCCCGGATGCCGACCTTGAGGCTTCTGCACAATGGGTGGTGGACTCACGAATCGGCAACAATGGACAGATTTGCAACAATGCTGAGCGCGTGTATGTACATAAAGACATAAAGAAGGAATTCACCGACATCCTTGTGCGCAAGATGAAGGCTGTGAAGGTGGGAGACCCATGTAAGGACGACAGCGTGGACATGGGACCTCTCGTGGAGAAGCGTGCTCTCGAAAGCGTGGAGGCAAAGGTGGCAAATGCCATCAAGCAAGGTGCCAAACTGCTCTGCGGCGGCAAGAGGGCTGGCGAAAAGGGCTATTTCTACGAGGCTACAGTGCTTGATGATGTGAAGCAAGACTTCGACATCGTGCATGAGGAGACTTTCGGACCTGTCATTCCTCTTGTGGAGTTTGAGGATATCGACCAGGTGATAGCATGGGCAAACGACGTGGAATATGGATTGGCTTCTTCTGTGTTCACCAACACAATAGACATCGCTGCAAAGGTAAGCCGCGAACTGGAGTTTGGCGAGGTATATATCAACCGTGAGCACTTCGAGGCAATGCAGGGCTTCCATGCCGGCATGAAGAAGAGTGGCATCGGTGGTGCTGATGGCAAGCACGGCGTTGAGGAGTATCTCGTGACAAAGGTAGTCTATATGGACACTCACTACGAGTAAGATGTAATACGAGTGTATTGCAAGCAAGATGCACTACGAAAAGAAAGGGGGAGGTTCATTTTGAAGCCTCCCTCTTTTTTGATATGCCCTCCTTGAGTTGGATGTCACTTGTACAGTTGTTGCCTTGTCTGAAAAAATCTTGAAGATCACAGCCCACGCGCCTTGTATATCTTTTCCTTCGCTGCGTTTATCTCTTGGAATTTCTTTTCCGCGGCTTTTTTGACATCCTCTCCAAGACCGGAAACACGATCGGGATGATGCTCCAACGCCAGCTTGCGGTAGGCTTTCTTCACCTCGTCGTCGGTGGCGTCGGGGGAGAGGCCAAGCACCTTGTAGGCATCATCCAGAGAACCCTCGCTGCTGCTGCCAGTGTCGAGGTAGAGGAGAGAGTCCACTTCGCTCACAGGGATTCCCATGTTTTGCGCCACTTCGTATAGGGCTCGCTTTTCCGCCTCGGGAACGGTGCCGTCGGATTTGGCAAGCTCAACAAGGAATGCAAGCAACTGAAGCCGCTCGCTGTAGGAGAAGTTATTGGCTATCTGCCCGCATACCTGACGTATCTGTTCTTTGTACTGGTAGGGGTTCTGGGCATCCATGCGTTTCTGCTCCTCGAAGAGCCGAAGAAGTATCTGGTTGCCTTGCTGTGCTGCCGCCTCACCGAAATTGTTGCGGAGAAAGCGCCTCACATATTCCATCTCGGAATGCATCACCTTGCCGTCGGCCTTTATCACGTACGAGGCAAGCACAAGCATGGAGAACAGAAAACTGTTTCGCTGGCCTTGCGAATGGGTGTTGGCATTGCCGCCATAGTTCCCATAGTTGCCGTTGTCGTAGTTGGAGGTGCTTTCGTCACCATCACTTATAGAGTCGATGATGCTGCCTAAGAAATATCCCAAGAATGCTCCGAGGGGTGGGGCTATCATGAAGCCAAGCACGCCTCCTATCCATTTGAATATGCCCATGGTGCAATGGTTTGGTGATTGTTATGATTGTTTGATATTTTCGTACTTTGGTATGGACTCCAAAAATAAATATTTTTGATTTTCGTAATCCATCTTGCAACAGTAGTGGGAGAGACCATTGCTCACCACCAAATAATCTACATGCAGCAACATGTTGTATGTGGAGATCTGGTCGAACACCTTTTGAGTCAATGCCACAGTGGGTGCCTTGTACTCAATTATCATGCGTGGTTCGGCGCCATGACCGTAAAGCACACTGTCGCAACGGAGCCGCTTGCTGCCTATCGAAAGCTCCACCTCATTGGCAAGCATCGATGATGGATAGCCGAGATGCTCGGTCAGGTAGTGGATGAAATGCTGGCGAACCCACTCCTCAGGGGTAAGCGACACGTATTTGCGGCGCAAACTGTCGAAAATCATGGGCTTGCCGTCGCGTGACATGATTTTTGTTGCATAAGATGGCAGATTGAGTCGATTCATTTTATTACCTTTGCAACTGCAAAGGTAATAAAATGTAGTGAGGACAATGCCTTTACGTCGGCATTTTTTTGCAAACGAAGTAAACATGAGGTCCCTAAAGCTAAATGCCTGCTGATCTCCATTAAACATCAATTGCGAAGTCATGGCAACAAAACAAACTTTCGACACCATCATGCGCGACCTCAAGGCACGCAAGTTTTGCCCAATATACATACTCATGGGCGAAGAGTCTTATTATATAGATGTGATTAGCAACTATATAGAGAATAATGTGCTGCTGCCAGAGGAACGTGATTTCAACCAGACGGTGGTGTATGGGGTGGACGTGAGCGCAGTGCAGGTGGTTGACATGGCGAAACGATTCCCCATGATGGCTGAATATCAAGTTGTCGTCGTGAAAGAGGCTCAGAATATCAAGGACTGGGAAAAACTTGAGAGGTATCTTGACAACCCACTGAAATCTACTGTCCTCGTCATCTGCTACAAGAATGGAGCCATAGATGCGAGAAGAAAGGTGATAGCCAAGGCAAGTTCTGTGGGGGTGGTCTTCAATAGCGAAAAACTAAAGGATCATGCCATCCCGGCATTTATCGAGGGATACGTGAAGGAGAAGGGGGCGACCATCGATGCAAAGGCTAAAGCTATGATTGCCGACTTCATAGGCTCTGACCTCTCCAGGGTGACATCCGAAATCGACAAGGTCCTGATATCTCTTCCTGAAGACGACAAGAAGGTGACACCGGAAATAGTGGAGGACAAAATAGGCATAAGCAAAGACTATAATGTGTTCGAACTGAGAAATGCTCTTGTCAACCGTGATGCGGCTAAGGCTTTCAGAATAGTGAAATATATTGACAACAACCCCAAGACGGTTTCTTTCTATTCTTTCTTGCCTCCTTTGTTCTCGTTCTTCCAGAACCTCATGATTGCACAGTTTGTCAAAGATAGGATATCTACAAGGGAAGTGGCGATGGCTCTTGGAATGAAGTCGGAGTGGGGGGCTAAAGACTATGTCAAGGCAATGGAAACCATCAATGGCGTCAAGACAATGCAGATAATTCACCAAATCAGAGTGGCTGATGCCAAAAGCAAGGGAGTTAATAATCCAAATACTTCACCTGGAGAGCTCCTGAAAGAGCTTGTCTCGTTCATTTTGGAGCGATAATCCACATTTTCGCAACAAATATTGCCATTGGCAATCCTGTAACGCACCTTTTCCATGGTGCGTTTTTTCATGCCTAAAGTTCAAGCTTGCAATTTGTTCGCTTCAATTTCGGGCTTTCAAAACTCGCATTTTTGAAAAAGACCTTGACTGTCGTGGGTAAAATTCAAAAAACGCTGTTTTTTGATGAAAATCCCAGTTGAAAAATCGCTCGTTTAGATTATTTAACATTAACAAATATAAATCTAAATCCCAAAATTAAGCCATATTTATAAATGCAAATTTAATAATATTTAATTAATCCACATTTACAAACCTAAAGAATTTAGATTTTGAAATCTGAATCTTATTGTTCAATAAACCAAATGTATAATTATACATAAAGGCATAAAGTTTATAATTGCTTAAAACCCAGTGTTTTAAGTTAAAATATTCAAGGGTTTTGTATGCTGAATAGTTGATTTTACATTGTTTGTTTACACTTTTGTTTTGAATTTGTGGTGGTATAATAGTATAACGTATTGAAAGCCAATAATATACAAAAAAACATTAAAGAAATTGAGAGTAATGATTTATGATGATAAATCTTAAATGGTGAATATTTACTTTTAGAAATATAAATCCGTTCGTCTTGCTTGGTTTTCTGAATTCAGATTTATGTATTTGGAAACATGAATTTTTTGACGAAACTCTTGCATAATTCAAAAAAACGATTTACCTTTGTAAAAAGTTTCAAAACTGCCTGATCTCAGGCTTATTTTTACCCGTATATGAAAGATAGGATTAAGCAACTCATGGAATCGCTGAACATGACCCAGCAGGATTTCTCTAAATTCTTAGGGCAATCCACTGCCACTATGAGTGCTGTTTTCACTGGGCGCACTGCTCCATCGATGCGTCTGGTGGAAGCTATCAAAAAACATATACCTAATATCAGTTACAACTGGCTGCTGGATGGGATTGGTCCGATGTATGTTGACCAAGGCAAGCAAATGGCGGAAAATGAGACTGTTGCTGCTGGCAATTCTAACGATGTCAATTGCGTTGAAAAGATGGAGCCTGTCTCCTCCCCTAACATAAAAGATGTGACTCGTCGTGGAGGCTCTGAAAATGTACAGCAGTCTGTTAATATGAAAATATCAGACAATCCTCATCGCAAGATAGTTGAAATCAAAGTCTATTACGATGACAGCTACTGCGATACTTTCGTGTTAAAAGATAAAAAAGACAAATAAGTACACATATTCTATTAATATACATTTCCAATCAATCAATTATTTTTGGACGCGGGCTTTGAGATAGAGCTTTCGTCGATGTTTTCACAAATGGATAACATTTCTTCGGATTACGGGCGTCGCTTGCAGGTGATTGCCCGTATTTCTTTTCGTTATTCACTCACCTTGCATAACTTCGCTCTAAAGAAAAATCAAATTCTTTGTCCCTATAGGCTGAATAATCAGTTTTTTTATCTAAATTTGCGGAATGATGAAAAAATACATTATTGATTTGCGTGTGGTGGAGTCTGTCAGGCTTGGCGAAAGGTATGCCTTGCTTCGTCTGTCTTCCGATTTCTCCTTACCGGAGATGCTGCCAGGACAGTTTGCCGAACTCAAGGTCGAAGGGTCGCCCACCACGTTCTTGAGACGCCCCATCTCCATTCATTATGTCGATTATGACCGAAATGAAGTGTGGTTTTTGATAGCTGTCGTCGGAGATGGTACTTCTCGCTTGGGAAGCCTGCGAAGAGGTGATGTGCTTAACTGCATAATACCCCTGGGCAATAGTTTTTCTCTACCTCAGTCTGCCAACGAAAGAGTTCTTCTTGTCGGGGGCGGAGTGGGTGTGGCTCCACTGCTGTTTTTAGGCAGTAACTTGTGCCGGATGGGATGTAAGCCAACGTTCTTGTTGGGTGCTCGAAGTGCCTCCGACCTGGTGCAGTTGGAGTATTTCGAAAGTTTTGGTCGCGTGTTTCTCACAACTGAGGATGGTTCCGCTGGTGAAAAGGGCTTCGTGACAAATCATTCTGTTCTTGCTACAGAGAAGTTCGACCGCATCTGCACTTGTGGGCCAAAACCCATGATGGTGGCTGTGGCTCGCTACGCCTCAGAACATGATATTTGCTGTGAGGTGTCGCTGGAAAACAAGATGGCTTGTGGACTTGGTGCATGCCTTTGTTGTGTGGAACCTACCCACGAAGGGAATTTATGTGTGTGCAAGCAGGGTTCGGTGTTTAATATTAATCAATTGTTATGGCACGTCTGAATGTAAAAATAAATCAGCTTTATCTACAGAATCCCGTAATGACGGCGTCGGGCACATTCGGTTATGGTTTGGAATATGCCGACTTCATAGACTTGAGCCGTCTGGGTGGCATCATCGTCAAGGGCACCACACTTAATCCTCGTGAGGGCAATGACTACCCTCGCATGGCGGAGACGCCTATGGGGATGCTGAATTGTGTGGGGTTGCAAAACAAGGGCGTGGATTATTTCTGCAAGAACATCTATCCGCAGGTAAAGGATTTGGGCACAAATGTCATAGTGAATGTTAGTGGATCGTCACCCGAAGATTATGCAGAATGTGCCGCTCGCATCGATGCGCTGGAGGGTATCCCTGCCATCGAACTGAATATCTCCTGCCCCAACGTGAGGCATGGGGGCATGGCTTTTGGCGTCACCACCCAAGGGGCTGCCTCTGTGGTGAAGGCTGTTAGGGCAAGTTATCACAAGACACTGATAGTAAAGCTATCGCCTAATGTCACCGACATAACAGAGATTGCAAGGGTGTGCGAGGCTGAGGGTGCGGATGCTGTCTCGCTCATCAACACTCTCATGGGCATGGCGGTGGATATCGAGAAGAGGAAGTCGCTGCTGAGCATCGGCACTGGTGGCCTCTCTGGCCCTGCCGTGAAGCCGGTGGCTCTCAGGATGGTCTCGCAGGTGGCAAAGGCTGTCAACATCCCTGTGGTGGGACTTGGTGGCATATCCTCTGCCACTGATGCCATAGAGTTCCTCATGGTTGGCGCCACTGCGATTCAGGTGGGAACAGCCAACTTCATTGACCCCACAGTGACAGTAAAAATCATCGATGGCATCGACAGATGGCTCGATGACCATGGGTGCAATAGCGTGGATGAAATCATAGGTGTGATATGAGCAAAAGTGACTGATTGATAGTTGTTTGCAGATATCTCATTTGTACGACATGTAAAGGATATATAATTTGAGGGCAGCAAATGCCGCCCTCAACCAACACAAAAACTAAACTAGACTTAACTAAACCAGTTGAGATTTGTCCCAAACCCCGCACTGATTGTATTGCAAAATTAATCATATTTCCATTTTGAACAAAAGAACTGCTATATTTTTCCTTGGTTTTTGGAAATTTTAACACAATGTTTGGCAAAAAAGGAAATAATTGTAACCTCTTCGTGGATGTTTCTTAAATATGTATTAGGAGTAATCCTAAATGTTGAAGATGGTTTTTTGCAATAGCATGTAATCAAGTGTCACCATGGCTGCCATCGCTTCTACGATGGGCACCGCTCTTGGGAGCACGCAGGGGTCATGCCTGCCCCTTGCCTTCATGGTGGTTGGTGTGCCTTGCAAGTTCACGGTGGGTTGTTCTTGCAGGATTGTCGCCACTGGCTTGAAGGCAACTCTGAAGTATATGTCCTGACCGTTGCTCACACCGCCTTGTATTCCTCCACTGTGGTTGGTCAGGGTGGTGATGGCTCCGTCTTTGTTGGTGAAGATGTCGTTTTGCTGACTGCCACGTTGGAAGGCACTGGCAAACCCCTCGCCGTATTCAAATCCTTTCACGGCATTGATGCCGAGCATGGCACCGCCAAGAGCTGCATGCAACTTACCGAATTCTGGCTCGCCAAGACCGGCGGGACAGCCGCTCACCACACATGTGATTACGCCTCCTATCGTATCGCCTTCTGCCTTGACCTCGCGAATGAGGGATGCCATCATTTCTGCCTTTTCCTGGTCTGGGCACCTCACGGCATTTGTCTCGCTCAGACTCAAGTCATACTTCCTGTAGTCGGGGTCGAGGGCGATGTCTCCCACCTGTGAGGTGTAGGCTCTCACGCTGATGCCGTATTGTTGGAGCACCATCTTTGCGAATGCCCCTCCTACGCATCTGCTAATGGTCGTTCGCGCTGATGTACGACCACCTCCACGATGGTCGCGAATACCATATTTTTGTTGGTATGTATAGTCAGCATGAGAGGGTCTGAAGAGGTCTCTCATGTTGTCGTAGTCCTGCGAGTGTTGGTTGTTGTTCCTCACGATGAACCCGATAGGCGTGCCTGTGGTCTTGCCTTCGAATACCCCACTTAGCAGCTCCACCTTGTCGGCTTCGTTGCGGCTCGTGGTGAGATCGCTCTGTCCGGGTCTCCGCCTGTTGAGCTCTGCCTGAATGAAGTCCATGTCCACCACGACTCCTGGAGGCATGCCGTCGATTATGCCGCCTACTGCCTCGCCATGACTCTCGCCAAAGGTCGTCAGCCTAAAAATGTTTCCGAAGGTGTTGCGCATGTCAGCACCCTCCACAGCCTCCGCAACTTCCACAACCGTCGCCGCAGCTGTTGTCGTCGCAACCGCCACCACAACCTCCGCAGCCCTCACCGCTGAGCATCTTTGCCATGCGCTCCATCTCTTTGGCTGTGGCAGGACGGCTCTCTTCCACCGTACCTTTGAAATGCAGGTCGAGTCCGGCGTATGGATGGTTGAGGTCCACCTTCACTTGCTTGTCGCCTATCTCTAAGATGCGGCCGTTGAAGCGGTTGCCGTCCTCGTTGATGAGTGGGATGATGGCACCCTCGAAGATTACCTTCTCGTCGAGTTTGCCATCGGGCATGAAGATGCTTTTATCCAGGTCAACCACATGCTCCTCGTCATAGTCTCCATAGGCATCGTCCTTGGGGATGGTGAAGTCGAACGTGTCGCCTGTGTTCAGGTCGCGCAGGTTTTCTTCAAACAAGGGCAATGTCATTCCCATGCCGCTTATAAACCAGAAGGGCTGGCCGTTAGGGGTCTCTTCTATCATTTGGCTTTCGCCGTCAAAGTCTGCATACAGCTGGTATGCCACCTTGATGTACTTGTTGTTGTCCATTTTTGGTCGTTACTTGGTTTCAAACTGCAAATTTACGCCTTTTTTGCGGAATGCTGCAAATATTTCAATGATTTGTACTGCAAAGCCTTATTTTACCATAATTCTTTAAAGCACCACGAACCACAAAGGCGTCTCCATCCTGTTTTTGATACTATTTTATAATGCCATGAAGGCGAAAAGCAAAGAAAAGTCATGTTTTTCTTTGCTTTTCGCTTTATTTGCACTATTTTTGCAATTTGATAAAGCAGGTTTGTAAAAGACAAAACATTATGCAGACTAATAGCCATCTTTCAGTTTTCGTACACGAGCAGGCCAAGAAATTGGGCAGCAAGGTTGTATTCACCTATCGCGACTTTGGCAGCCGCGAGTGGAAAGACACCACATGGGACAATTTCTCGACTGTCGTAAAACAGGTGTCGAACGCATTGCTCAACCTCGGGGTGAAGGTGCAGGAGAACATCGGCGTCTTCTCGCAGAACGCCGTGCAGTATCTTTACACCGACTTCGGAGCTTTCGGCATAAGGGCGGTCACCATCCCCTTCTATGCCACCAGCAGCGAGGAGCAGATAAGGTTCATGATCGCCGATGCTGACATAAGGATACTCTTCGTAGGGGAACAGGAGCAGTACGACAAGGCGCACAGGGTGTTCCCGCAATGCACCACACTTGAGAGGATAATCATCTTCGACAGGGGCGTGCGCATAGCACCAGGTGACCCTAATGCCCTATATTTCGATGACTTCTTGAAACTTGGAGAAAACTTTCCACGACAGACAGAGGTGGAGAAAAGATATCAGGAGGCTTCCATGGATGATATCGCCAATATCCTGTACACCAGTGGCACCACGGGCGACAGCAAGGGCGTGATACTCACCTATGGACAATACCATGCCGCAATGGAAGCAAACCACAAGACGGTGCCTGTGAACGAGAACGACGTGGTGATGAATTTCCTGCCTTACACGCACGTGTTCGAGAGAGGATGGGCTATCTTGTGCCTCACCGTGGGTGCAAGGCTCATCATCAATACATACCCGAAAGAAATCCAGGAGACACTCAGGGAGACACATCCATCGTGCATGAGCTCCGTGCCGAGATTCTGGGAGAAAGTGTATGCCGGAGTGAAGGCTGAAATCGATAATGCAGGAAGCGCCAAGAGGGCGTTGTTCAGAAAGGCTCTCGACGTAGGACGCAGGCACAATATTGAATATCTGAGCAACGGGAAAAGACCACCACTGCACCTCAAGATGGAGTATGCTTTCTACAACAAGATGGTATTCAGCTTGTTGCGCAAGAAATTGGGACTTGAGAATGCTCATTTCTTCCCAACGGCAGGAGCCACCGTCTCGCCCGAGGTGGAAGAGTTCACTCATTGCGTGGGAATCAACATGATGGTGGGCTATGGACTTACGGAAAGTCTCGCCACCGTGTCGCACGACAGATACAATGCTCCATATACCATCGGCTCCGTGGGGAAACCTTTGGAAGGCGTGGAGGTGAAAATCGGTGACAATGATGAGATATTGCTCAAGGGACCGACCATCACAAAGGGCTATTACAAAAGGGAGGCTCTCACCGCTGCCTCGTTCGACAAAGATGGGTTCTTCAAGACTGGTGACGCCGGATATATGAAGGATGGGGAGCTCTTCCTCAAGGAGCGCATAAAGGACCTCTTCAAGACTTCAAACGGAAAATACATCGCACCGCAACTCATCGAGTCGAAACTCTTGGTCGATAAGTTCGTGGAGCAAATAGCTGTCATCGCAGACCAGCGCAAGTTTGTATCGGCACTCATCGTGCCCAATTTCCAGCTGCTCGAAGAATATGCACGTGATAATGGCATCAAGGCTGACGACAAGGAGGCTCTCTGCCACGACAGCCGCATCATCAACATGATGACGGAGCGTGTGGAAACCTTGCAGCAGGGACTGGCAAGCTATGAGCGCATCAAGCGCTTCACACTGTTGCATACTCCTTTCAGTATGGAGAAAGGTGAGCTTACCAACACGCTGAAGATTAGACGCAACGTGCTGCTGAAAAATTATGCTGCTGAAATAGAGCAAATGTACAAGGAATGACAAATGACGGACGCATGGATGAGTGCGGCTGTGACAACAACACATAGAATACAATGATCACCAGTGACCAACTGAAAGACGTGCAGGCACGAGTGGAGGCTCTGCACAAATATTTGGATATCGACAAGAAAAAAATAGAATATGAAGAGGAGGACTTGCGGACGCAGGCACCAGACTTCTGGGACGACCCTAAGCGTGCGCAAGAACAAATGAAGAAGGTGAAGGGTATAAAGAAGTGGATCGACGGTTATAAAGAGGTGTGCGACCTGACCGACGAACTGCAACTTGCCTTCGATTTCTACCATGACGAAATGGTGACCGAGCAAGAGGTGGATGACGACTATGCCAAGGCATTGAAGGCCATCGAGGACCTGGAGCTCAAAAACATGCTCAGGCAGAAGGAAGACCCCATGGACTGCGTGTTGAAAATCAACAGCGGCGCGGGGGGCACTGAAAGTCAAGACTGGGCACAGATGCTCATGCGCATGTACATGAGATGGGCTGAAGCGCACGGACACAAGGTGACGGTGAGCAACTTGCTCGACGGCGACGAGGCTGGCATCAAGAGTGTCACCATGGAGATAGAGGGCGGCGACTGCGCTTATGGATACCTGAAGAGCGAGAGCGGTGTGCACAGACTCGTCAGGGTGTCGCCTTTCAATGCTCAAGGAAAGCGCATGACAAGCTTTGCCAGCGTCTTCGTCTCGCCATTGGTAGATGACACCATAGAGGTGTTCGTGGATCCATCCAAAGTGTCGTGGGACACCTTCCGAAGCAGTGGAGCTGGTGGACAGAACGTCAACAAGGTGGAAACGGGCGTGCGATTGAGATACCAATATGTTGACCCGGACACGGGGGAGGAGGAGGAAATCCTCATTGAGAATACCGAGAGCAGAAAGCAGCTCGAAAACCGAAACAATGCTATGAGGCTGCTCAAGTCGCAACTCTATGACAGGGCAATGAAAAAACGTCTTGAGGCTCAAGCAAAGATAGAGGCTGGTAAGAAGAAGATAGAGTGGGGCAGCCAGATAAGGAGCTACGTGTTCGATGACAGAAGGGTGAAAGACCACCGCACCAACTACCAGACTACTGACGTGGATGGGGTGATGGATGGCAAGATAGATGGATTCATCAAGGCTTACCTGATGGAATTCCCCGTCAACGACGAGCAGGGGTGAGGCATGTTCCACGAATCCCAACATCTTAGAACTCGTGAAAATGCTGTCATTACATACTGAAAACATTATAATAACCCAATAAAAATCATTACTATGTCGAAGAAAATCAACAAAAAGCGTCAGGCTTACGCTCAGAAGCAAGAAAAGCAAGGACAGAATGTGGTGAAATGGATATTTATTGCCTTGATAATCTTGGCAATAGTCTTTGCCGTCTATATGACGAGCATGTACACATAAAACCCATATCTGGATGAGCGGATTTGAAATCGAGAGGAAGTTCCTTGTCCGAAAGGACAAGGACTTCAAGAGTCTTGCCTTCTCCAGCAGTAGAATAAAACAAGGGTACATAGCTGCAAAAGGTGCCACGGTAAGGGTGAGGGTGCGTGACGATAAAGGCTATCTCACCATAAAGGAACCTTCAAGGGATGGCGGACTGAAACGCTACGAGTTCGAAAAGGAAATCACTCTCGAAGAGGCGGAGCACCTTTTCCAGTTGTGTGAGCCTGGCATCATCGACAAGACGCGCTATCTGGTGAAGAGCGGCAAGCATACGTTCGAGGTGGATGAGTTCTATGGCCTCAACGAGGGATTGGTGATGGCTGAGGTGGAGCTAAGCAGTGAGGACGAGGCGTTTGAGAAGCCCGACTTCATTGGCTTGGAGGTGACAGGCGACCATCGCTTCTACAACAAGAACATGCGTAAATTCCCCTTTGTCATCTGGCGCGGAACCTTGCCAGAAGAATACCGATGACAAGGGCAAGGGTGCAGCCTGTGGCGTTGGCGGCAAAGTCGAGCCATTCGCCACTCCTGCGACCTCCTGTGCAATATGCCTGAAGCAGTTCTATCAGGCCACTCATAAGTGTGGGGGCGAGCCATGCCAACAGGATGGTCTTGCCCCATTCTGTATGCTTGTGCTGGCGCAAGTATTCCACCCAAATTGTTATGCAGGTGAATAGATACATCGCTATGTGGGTCCACTTGTCCACGTAGCGCACCTCATTGAGCCTCGTATGGGGTGGCGTGCAGAAGCATAGAATCCAAATGACCACTATAAGAAAGCTCGAAAAAGGATATTTGGTTGCCAAATGGTAGATATATCTCATCTTTTGTAATGATTTGGGTGCAAAATTACTATCTTTTTTATAATTTTGCAAATGGTTTTTCAAAACTCCAGGAGATATGTCTAAAACAACTGAAAGAGTTAATTTCGGAAGTAAATTGGGGGTCGTGCTTGCCACAGCGGGCTCTGCCGTCGGATTGGGCAACGTCTGGCGGTTCCCATACATGGCAGGCGAGAATGGTGGTGCTGTGTTCATCATCATCTATTTGATGTGCGTGCTCATATTGGGCATTCCTTGCATGGTGAGCGAGTTCATAATAGGCAGACACGGTGCAGCCAACACGGCAAGGGCATACAATAGGATGGCTGAGGGCAGCGCATGGAAATACGTGGGATTCCTCGGGGTGATCACAGGCTTCCTCATCACTGGCTATTATGCCGTTGTGTCGGGATGGTGCCTGCAATATGTATGTGGCGCCGCCGTGGGTGGACTGAATGGAGATGCGGAGTATGTGCAGAAGTATTTCGCAGATTTCTCCTCTCATCCTGTCAAGCCAATAATCACAACAGTGGCTTTCCTGGTAATCACTCATTTTGTCATCGTCAGGGGGGTGCGCAATGGCATTGAGAAGGTGTCGAAGATGATGATGCCGGTACTTTTCATCCTCTTGCTTATCATTGTGGTGGCGTCTTGCCTCTTGCCTGGTGCTGCTGACGGCATAAAGTTCCTCTTCAAGCCTGATTTCAGCAAAGTGGACAGCGGGGTGTTTCTCGGAGCTCTCGGACAGTCGTTCTATTCGCTCAGCATTGCCATGGGGTGCATATGCACGTACGCCTCGTATTACTCAAGACACACCAACTTGCTCAACTCGGCGTTGCAGATTAGTCTCGTTGACTGCATGGTGGCGATACTCGCCGGACTGATGATTTTCCCCGCTGCATTCTCTGTGGGCATAAGTCCGGACTCTGGCGCAAAATTGGTCTTCATCACCTTGCCCAATGTCTTCCAGCAGGCTTTTGCTTCAATGCCGGCTCTGGGCTATGCCATTTCCGTTCTTTTCTATCTCTTGCTTGCCGTGGCGGCTCTCACCTCGCTGATATCGCTCCATGAGGTTAGCACCGCTTTCCTGCAAGAGGAGATGAAGGTGTCAAGAGCTGTCGCTGCCATCATTGTTACAGTCTCATGCAGCGTCATTGGGGCGTTCTGCTCCCTTTCCCTTGGTGCGTGGGATGGTCTGTCGCTGTTCGGCATGTCACTCTTCGACCTTTTCGACTTCGTGACGGGGCAGATATTCCTGCCGATAGGCGGACTGCTCACTTGCATCTTCATGGGGTGGGTGGTGTCCAAGGATACCATACGCGACGAGTTCACCAACTGGGGAACGGCGAGAGGCACATTCTTCGGGGTGTATTTCTTCTGCGTGCGCTATGTGTGCCCTGTGTGCATCTTGCTCATCTTCCTACACCAATTTGATATAATCTAAGTATTCCGTTCTTTTATGGCAACAGAAAGCAAAAGAGGCAACTTCGGCTCCAAGATGGGCATCATCCTCGCTACTGCTGGTTCGGCGGTGGGACTGGGCAACATCTGGCGCTTCCCCTACATGACTGGCATGAATGGCGGTGCAGCTTTCATTCTCCTTTATTTTGCGTGTGTGTTGATGTTAGGCATTCCAGGAATGGTGGCGGAGTTTGTGGTGGGGCGTTCTTCTGCTTCCAATGCCGCCAGTGCATATGAGAAGTTGGCGGGGCGCACGCCGTGGAGAATAATAGGATACCTTGGCGTTGTCACGTCGATGATCATACTCGGCTTCTACGCAGTAGTGGCGGGGTGGTGCTTGCAGTACTTTCTCGTCTCTGTCATGGGGCAGCTGGGCAAGACTCCCGAAATCGTTGTTGCCGATTTCCAGGTGTTCTCCTCCAACCCTATTAAACCTGTGTTTTGGGCTGTCCTTTTCATTGTCGCCACTCACTGGGTGGTGGCTCGCGGCGTGCAAAACGGAATAGAGAAGGCTTCCAAAATGCTTATGCCTACTCTCTTCGTGCTGTTGCTTATCTTGATAGTGGCGTCGTGCTTGTTGCCAGGCGCATGGAAGGGCGTGGTGTTCTTGTTCAAGCCCGACTTCAGCAAGTTGACGCATAGCGTGTTCCTCGAAGCCTTGGGACAGGCTTTCTTCTCGCTAAGTCTCGGCACGGCTTGTCTTTGCACATACGCATCCTATTTCAATCGGCAGACAAGGTTGGTGGGCTCTGCGGTGCAGATAGCTCTCATCGACTCGCTGGTTGCCATTTTGGCTGGTCTGATGATATTCCCCGCGGCATTCTCCGTGGGTGTGTCGCCCGATGCTGGCCCCTCGCTTATCTTCATCACATTGCCCAACGTGTTCAATGAGGCGTTTGCTTCGGTTCCTCTCTTGGGAAATGTCATCTCCGTCTTGTTTTATGCTCTCCTGGCTTTGGCTGCTCTCACTTCCACCATCTCCATGCACGAGATTGGGACGGCGTTCTTCCATGAGGAATTCAACCTCTCGCGCAACAAGGGTGCATGGGTTGTCACTGTGGCTTGCAGCTTGCTGGCGGTGCTCTGTTCGCTCTCGCAAGGGGCGCTGTCTGAATGGAAGGTGTTGGGCAAGAACATCCTCGACTTCTGCGATGCTCTCACGGCACAGATGCTCCTGCCGCTTGGCTCGTTGCTCACCTGCCTTTTTGTGGGATGGTATGTGCCGCGCAAGGTGGTGCACGACCAGGTGACCAACTGGGGGCAGATAGGAGAGTGGAGCTACCGCATATTCCTCTTTTTCGTACGCTTCGTTTGTCCTGTATGCATCTTCGCCGTGTTCTTGCATCAGGTGGGTGTCATCTAACGGATTCCTGCCATGTCTTTAAAGGAGTTCTTCTATTTTCCCAAGTCCGACCGCAAGGGCATCATCTTGGCGTTGTGTGTGGCTGCAGCTGCTTTCTTGGGGGTATATTTCGTAGGAAAGGGCAATAGCGCCTCTTCCGACGATGTGACAGTGTCTGGCGAGGAGATGGGTTCCGACAGCACGATGACACAGGAGGGGGGCTATTATGCCACTGAGGAGATGAAGGTCAAGTTGACTCCCTTCGACCCTAATGTAGCCGACAGCACTCAACTGCTCGAATTGGGTCTCAAACCGTGGCAGGTGCGCAGCATATATCGATATAGGGCAAAGGGTGGTGTGTTCAGCAAGCCGGAAGACTTCGCGCAGGTGTATGGACTTACCGTGAAAAAATACCTTGAACTGCTGCCGTATATACACATCTCGCCGGAATATAGAGAGGCTTCTGAGGTGTATGGCAGAAAGGCGCATAAGACTAATCGTAGCCAACGGCGATGGCAACATGATGAAGGAGAAAGGGGGATAAGGGAATCTTTCTCTCCGGATGCTCCCGCCAATGTGGTGTCAGGTGGCTTCTCTCGTGACACCGTGCTTTACCCAGTCAAATTGAAGGTGGGTGAGGTGATAGACCTCAATACTGCCGATACCACGAAGCTGAAGATGGTGCCGGGCATAGGAAGTTATTTCGCCAAAAAAGTGGTGGCTTATCGTGAGAAACTTGGTGGCTTCTACTCCACAGACCAACTGCTTGAAATAGAGGGCTTCCCCGAAGATGTGGCGGATTTCTTCTCCTTGGATGCCAATATGGTGAGACGAATGAATGTCAACAAGATGTCCATAGGACAAATGATGAAACACCCTTATATAAGTTTCTCCATGGCAAAGGCTATTGCAGACCGACGACGGTTGAAAGGACCGCTGACCTCGCTCGATGACTTGTCGCTGTTGCCCTCTTTCACACCTGAGGCAATCGAACAGCTTAGCCATTATGTTTCGTTCTGACCTCTGGTTTCCGAACTCGTGCTTATCTGTGATGTGTCCATAGTAAAGATATTTTCGAATGTCAATAAGAAAACATTCCTTTGTGCGTTATAATGATAGTAATCACTAATAAACAAATGATATGAAAAGATTATTCCTTTTTTTCATTGCCTTTTTGGGCGTGTTGGCTGCTGGTGCACAGAGCAACAGTCAGAAGGTGGTGGTGGATAGCGAAGGCGGACTGGTGGGCAGGTATGTTCGCCAGACGGCAAAGACATACATCGCCAATCCCTTAGACTGGGAGGTTGAAGTGCCTAAGAAGGGTCATCGAGTGGAGATATGGACTCCTGAGAAGGGAAAGGGCTTTGTCGAGCGTGAATCGGGGGTTACTGGCAATATCAACGTTCGCAAGGGACCTTCTACCCGCACTGCAGTGGTGTGCCAGATAACGGAGGAGGATAGTAACAAAGATTTCCCCGAATGTGTCTTTGAGTGTCTTGGCAAGAAGAATGGCTGGTACAAGATTAAAATCAAGGGCAAAGTGGGTTATGTGCGCCAGGACCTCGTATCGTGGGGTGCTTATTTAGCTGATTAGAATGTCAAAACTGCTTTTTTACCCAAGTTAAATATAGGTGTTATGCGAACAACTATCAAGAGAAACATGATAGGCATTCCACTTCTCTTGCTGCTCATGTCTGCCATGGCTGTGGGGTGCAACAACAAGAAAGAGGCTGCTACAACTCAAGTGCCGGAAACTACTGCCAAGGTGGCTGACACTCTCTCGCAAGAGCCTCGCGACACTGTAGGCGAATTGTCTGAGCCTGTTCAACAAGATTCTGTTTCTGATGTGCCTGTGCAGGCAGCTGCTAAGTCTTCGCTGACTCCGGTTTACATGGGGGTGTGGGGAAACGTCGGTGGCACGGGCTTCCTTTTAGACATGGATGGCTTGACGGGTAGTTATATCCCATACGACATGGGGGAAGGGAAGGAATATGGACAGCGTCGAAAGTTGGAGCTTGTTTCTTATGATCCCAACAATGGCAAATGCATCATCAACGCTTTCCTTAACAAGAAATACATAGGGCAGTTTGATGGCGTCTTCATGGATGATGAATTTGAGGATGATGAGGGAAATACGCATGGTGTTCAGTCATTTGATGGCATCTTCAAGAGTGTGAACGGCTCGAAGTTGGACTTCCATTTCCATTTCGACTGATGTTGAAACCCCAACAAAAGGCATTGTTTGCAGCATTTGTGGCATACTCCAAAATATATGGTTAAAAATTTGTAGGTGTGGCAAAAATGCTATACCTTTGCACCGCTAAATCGGGATGTAGCGCAGTTGGTAGCGCACTACGTTCGGGACGTAGGGGTCGGGCGTTCGAGTCGCCTCATCCCGACATGATAGGAGTGTAACTGATAGATTTTCAGTACACTCTTATTTCTTTTGTTCCGCATCTGTTCCGCTTCACGGTATTTTTGGGGAGAATAAATGTAGCGGCACTACAGGTCTCTTTCCTTTAAAAAGCTTGCAAATAAAAGGATATCCCTTCAAAGACAGATTCTCCACACCCCCCAATCGAGGGTGTGGAGATTTTAGATGGCTAATGCTGCCCCGATGAATTCAAGATGATTATGGTTGCAAAGTGAATCCTATAACCAGGTAGGCTTTCTGTGAACAGGGGTTTGCGACGACTTGCCCGAAAATAGGAACGGAAAACGTTTCGGTTATATTGATGTCCTTTGTTGCTTTTAATGCAAGGTTGGTGACAGCAAAGCCATCCGTACCATAAAAGTCAGTGAAGTAGGGGACGACGCCTGCCGTGGCAGTCCAGTCAACGGTTGCGAGTTTGAATGGGACTGTGAGTTCGACGTAACTGCTGTAGGCACGCTTCCCATCCTTGTTCATGCCGTCATTGCCAGCAAAATTGGTGAACCACTGCAGACTGGCAAGTCCGAAATCGTAGCCGACATTTGCCTCGAAGACATGGTTCGTACCATGAGCATCGTACTTGAAATATCGGTTCTCCATGTCAAGACCTACATTAAACCAGTAGTCGGTAATGCCGATGTTGAGACCGCCGATGGTATAGCCTAATGTCAAGTCAAATTCTTTCGTGTCGGAAGGGTTGGACAGTCCGACACTTCCCCATGCTGTCAATGATAGACCTTTGTAGCCTATGCCGAGAGTTGGCTGCAGCGACACACTGCCCAAGTCCTGGCCACGCCAAATGTAACTGCTCACGACATCACCACAAATTGTTGTCTCTACTTTCTCCTGTGCAAGGGTTGCTAAACTTACTGCCAAACCCATTGCAAAACAAACAATCTTTTTCATACCTTTTCTTTTTTTAGTTATAACAAGCCTCGCCGTGTTCGTAGATGTCGAGGCCTTCCTCTTCCACGCGGGAACATACTCGGAGCCCGTGTGCTTTCTTGATTCCGAAGAACAGCAGAAAGCCACATGCAGCAGCCCAAAGGTCGATGACAAGAATGCCGAACAACTCGGCTCCGAAGAAGCCCCAGCCATGACCATAGAAAGCACCGTTTGAGGTGGAGAGCAACCCTGTCATCAGCGTGCCGAGGATGCCGCACACGCCATGAACAGATGAAGCGCCAACGGGATCGTCGATGTGCAGATGGTGGTCGATGAACTCAATGGAATAGACAAGGATTGCTCCACATACCAAGCCGATGGCTACGGCACCTATCGGCGACACAAGGTCGCAACCTGCCGTGATGCCTACCAATCCTGCCAGAACGCCATTGAGCGTCAGCGAGAGCGAAGGCTTCCCATATTTCATCCATGTGACAAACATTGTCGCCGTTCCACCCGCAGCGGCAGCAGGGTTGGTAGTCAGGAACACATGACTTATGGCAATACGGTTCACTTCACCGGAAGCCGCCAACTGTGAGCCAGGGTTGAAGCCAAACCACCCAAGCCAGAGAATGAATACACCGAGGGCAGCCATCGTCAGGTTGTGTCCGGGAATGGCACGGCTCTTGCCGTCTTTCCCATACTTGCCGATACGCGGACCAAGCGCCATCGCACCAACCAACGCCAGCACGCCACCTACACTATGCACGATGGCAGAACCTGCGAAGTCATGGAATACATCGCCAAAGGTCTTCATCATGAAACTGTCAGACGCATCATTGCAGAGCCATCCGCCTCCCCAAGTCCAATGGCCTTCGATGGGATAGATGAACAGCGAGATGACAGCGCTATAGATGAGGTACATCGAGAACTTCGTCCTTTCTGCCATGGCACCACTGACTATCGTGGCACTCGTGGCACAGAACACCGTCTCGAAAATCAAGAACCCTTCTACGGGCAGATCTCCCTTGTAGAAACTCAGGTCACCCCAGTTAGGCATGCCGATAAAACCTGCTCCCTCGCTGCCGAACATAAAGCCGAAACCGAGGAAAAAGAACAAGAGCGAGCCAAACATGAAATCTACGAAGTTCTTCATCAGGATGTTCGCCGTGTTCTTGCTACGTGTGAAACCTGCTTCGCACAATGCGAATCCTGGCTGCATCCAGAAAACCAACATGGCAGCCAACAACATCCATACAGTGTCGAGTGATAATCCTATTTCGTTCATAATCTTTCAGTTTTTTTAGTTATCCTACAACTTATTTCTTGTCTCTCAATACGGTGTCGCCGTGTTCACCCGTACGTATGCTCCAGGTGTCTATCATTTCGCTGACAAAGATGCGGCCATCACCTACCTCGCCCGTGTGTGCCACATCCAATATCACCTTCACCGTCGGCTCCACAAACTGGTCACGGCACACGATGGTTAGTGCCACACGCTCTATCACATCTGTCGAATATTGGACTCCACGGTAGATGCGCTCCTCACGGCTTTGTCCAATACCGTGCACATTGTGATACTCAAACCAGTTGATGTCAGACTGGAGCAGTGCTTCCTTGACATCCTCAAACTTCGTCTTACGGATAATCGCTTCAATCCTTTTCATAATTTTCTCCTTTTACCTTAAAATTGTTATACTCAACCATGTCTTTGGGACATCGTTTTGTCAATTGACGGTGCAAAGGTACGACATTATGAAACGAAAATAAGCGTTGTCGTGTCACTTTGATTTAATATTAATTATATTTCTGACACTTTGTATATAAAATGACGATAATTTCAACAAAATGTATAAAATCCATTCCCAAAAACAATCATTTCATTACAAATTGTCAAGCTGACCATAAAGGTTTTCTGTAATACATACAACTCCAATGTTATGATGCCGCATCTTTCCTGCAAATTGCACCCCAACTGGTGATTTTATGAAAAGGATAAAAAAATCTCCACACCCGGAATGACGAGGGTGTGGAGATTGTCAGTGCATCATGGTCGCCCATGCTGTGTATGTAGATGTAAGCTTACTTGCGGGCACCGCCGAAGACTCTCTTTGGAGTATTGTTGCCATTGCTGGCCACGCTGCCGTTAGAAGGTGCGCCGAAGGTGCGGCTGGGAGTAGTGGACGATCCGCTGCGGTTGGTGTTGCCGAAGCCACCGCCAACAGAGTGGTTGTTTCCATTACCCGTCGTGGGACGGTTGCCGTTGCCGTTGTGGTTGCCGTTGCCATTGTGGTTCCCATTATTGTTGTGGTTGCCGTTGTGGCTCCAGTTCCCGTTGTTGTGATTTCCGTTGTTGTTGTGATTTCCGTTGTTGTGATTCCAGTTATTGTTGTTGTGATTTCCATTGCCATGGCCCTTTGGAGGGTTGGGCTTGTCGAAATGGTGTCCGTTATAGAAACTCGCACCCTTATGGCTGTGTCCACCCTTGAATGTCACGAACACTGTTGGACGGTCGAAGAACATCCTTCCGTTGCCGTAACGGGTGTAGATGGAGAATGTCACGCCTGCGTTGGTCCAGATGATGGGACGGTAGAACCACTCGCTGACCATGAAGCGGTCGTACTGCCAGGTGCTGAGCACATAGCGCAGGTCGCGGTTGCGAACTTCCCACCAGAAGCCGAATACGTCGGCGCGGGTATCAACGTTGAGCAGGTAGTCGAGGTTGATCTCATACACTGCCTCGTATTGTGTTGCTGTAAGTCCGAGCTCGTAAGCCATCTTGTCGGAAAGGAAGAGGGCCTCGTTGCGTGCGGTGTTGTACGGCATTGCTGCGGCGGAGATGGCTATCGTCATCATCATCACCAAGGTCATCATCTTCTTCATAGTCGTATCGTTTTTTGATGGTTGAACTTTTTGTTTCTTATCTCTTGTTTTCTACTGCAAAAGTAGTGCGAAATTCACGACCTTGAAAAGGATTATGCCTAAAGTGAAAGGGTGGCTTCCCTATTCGTTAGTAGGAAAACCACCCTTCGTGTAGGGAAAACGGTAGTCAGATGAATCGAAATTTAATTGCCTGTCAAGGCATCAGAATAATCATCATAGCACCCCTTGAATTTGCCTTTTATGTAAGAGTAATACCTGCCATAGCCTCGGGTCTTCCATGTCTTTCCTGTCAATTTGTCAAAGAAAACCTTACTGCAATCTTTACCGATTTTCTTTCCAAGTATGGTTGGCTCAATTGCCAATATTGGAGTATTCTGAACTGAAATGTTGAAAACATCTTCGTAACTTACTGAAACTATGCAAAACTGGACACCTGCCTTTGTGCATTCATTTTCTATTACAGCTGGATTCACACAATATTCAGATTGGCAAAAGGACGCATATTCATAAATGAGCACTCTATTTTTGGAATTTAAGAACTTCTGCATCTGTTCTATCGTGACCAGATAAACATTGCCATCATTGGTAAGGCTATCAATAGGCGCATTGCAGACAACTACTCTTTTCTTTTGGTCTTCTGTAAGGTGCTTGTATCTTGTTCCAGGAAATGTGATGACGCACGAAGTCAAGGACAATATCCCCAATATTATCAGTATTTTTCTCATTTAATACCGATTTATCTGTTTAGACTTCTATCTTTTTGATGACCTTGGCAGGTATTCCGCCAACTATTGCGTTGGGTTCCACATCCTTGGTCACCACAGCGCCTGCAGCTACAACGGCTCCATCTCCGATGGTCACTCCTGCAAGGACAGTAGCATTGGCTCCAATCCAGACGTTCTTACCAATGTGGATAGGCGCATAGCTCATACTCTGTCGCTTGGTGGGGGCAAGGTCGTGGTTGATGGTGGCAAGCACGACATTATGGCCTATGAGTGCGCCCTCATCAATGGTGATGCCTCCCTGGTCCTGGAACTTGCAGCCCATGTTGATGAAAACACGTTCACCAACAACAGTGTTCTTGCCACAGTCGGTATGGAACGGCGGAAACATTCCTACCGTCTTGGGTACCTCGCGTCCCCAAAGCTGCTCCAACAAATCGTGCAGTTCCTCAGGAGTATGATATTTGCCGTTGATCTCAGCCGTTATCTTCAGTGCCTCCTGCGACAGCTGATGAAACATCATGTGAACATCGGAACCTCCAATGACGGGCTTGCCCGATGCCATGTAATCTCTGAATTCTTGTATTGTCATCGTCTTTTTTGTGTTTTATGTTCTTTTGTGGATTTGCTTTATTTCTATTTTATTTGTTCCACCTCATATCCTGCATCGCAGAGTTTCTGAACGATGCCATGCTAACCTATTAAGTGACCAGCTCAGAGGCGGACAGCACGTGTGTGATGCCAAGCATGTACGATGGTTCCGGAAGACCATTGCCGCTAATGCGGAAGAGGAACTGCACATCGACGGTTAGGGTGGCGAAAATGAAGAGGGCTATGATGGATTTCCTTTTCATCGTTATTCCTGATTTTGGATGACAAAGGTACGTAAAATATTCCATGATATTATAAAACTCATTTTTGGGGTTTTTATTGTCTCTTTGTGAGATGGTATTCTTTTGGATATTACGATTTATATTTGGGTGGTGTTCTTTTTCTTGTCTGGTTGTTTTTCCTTAGTCCATGGTTCTTTTGTGAAGGGGTATCCTTGAATCTTGAACTTCTGGAGACCATGGGGTCGAACTTGTTCAGGTGTGACCTTATGGAAAGAGCCTGTAGCTTTAAGTCGAAAGACAATTGACAATGTTCATCGGCCATCTCTTTAAAGAACGACATAAACACGTTTTTTTGATTGAAAAGGCGTAATTTTGCATGCAAATATGCCAATCTACATTTTCTGAATTGAACGACATTGAGAGAAAGGTGGAAGCATAACACGGGAAAAGGGAATGCTTATGAAATGGACTGTATTGTCAGACAACCGCACAAAGGACCCGTCACTTCAGACGGAGCACGGATTGTCCATCCTGTTGGAGACGGGACTCCATCGAATCCTGCTCGACACAGGAGCTAATGATGTGTTCATCCGCAATGCGAAGCGGATGGGCATCGACCTCGGGATAGTGGATTACGTCTTCGTATCCCATGGGCACAGCGACCATGCGGGAGGTCTGCGTCATTTCATGGAAATCAACAAGAGAGCGAAAGTCATTGCTTCTCCAGAGGCAGTAAAAGGAAAGTTCTTTTCCATGAGAAATGACCTGCACAGCATCACCACGATATGGCCGGAGGGGATAGGGGAGAGGTCCATCATGGTGGACCATACCTGTGAGGTCGCCGACGGCATCCGTGTCATGGCTCATATTCCACAGACCTATCCCAAGCCCAAGGGCAACCGGCATCTGTACTGCAAGGATGATGAGGGGAATTACATTCCCGATGATTTCCGCCACGAGCTGGCTCTTTATATCGACGGATTGCTTTTCACTGGCTGCGCCCATAGTGGATTGGAGAATATCCTGGCTGCATGTCCCTGGCATGTCAGCACTGTCGTGGGGGGATTCCACCTGCTGGATGGTCATGAGTCGAGAAATGAACTTTTCAGTCTTGCCCAGAGGTTGAAAGACAACTATCCCCAGGCGGTGTTCCACACAAGTCATTGCACGGGTGACATTGCTTACGTCATTATGAAAAAAGTAATGGGCGATCGGCTGCATGCCTTCTGTTGCGGCACCAGACGTGAGATTGAAGAATCAAGCGGGATGGATTCTGAAAAAGAATAAGAAAAGGAATATCTCAGCAAAAGCAGGTCTTTATTTCTTCTCTGCGAGAAAATAAACTATTGACCGGTCGAGATGGAACTCTTTGAGGTCATAGCCACTCTCAAGACGGACACGCAACTGGTCCGGTGTCTCAAAAGGAGGGGTGAACCACCCTTTTCGGGCAAGGACGGTTTTCACCAGCCAGTCAGAGATCCTTGACTGCCCCTTCACATAGAAGCAGGCGATGAACTTCCCGCCTTTCCTCAGCACCCTGTTAACCTCGGAATAGGCCTTATCCTTGTCAGGGAAGGCATGGAATCCGTTCATGCTGAGCACGATGTCAAACCGTTCGTCATCGAACGGCAGTGCCCCCACGTCACCCTTCATGGTCATCACGTTGGGGAGGTGGTTATCAGTGAACCGGCTGCTGGCTTGTTCAAGCATATCCCCGCTGTAATCGACGCAGGTGATATCAGCATTCTTCATCCGTGCGTATTTCTGATATGTGAACACAGCCGTACCCACAGGCACGTCAAGGAGCCTGCCTTGAAAGTCATCAGGGATGTATGCAAGCACTTTTCGGGCGATCTCATTGTCATCGCACCCTCCCCAGAAGACATTCATGTAGAGTCGGCTCCACCATGTGCCTCTTGTCAGCACATCGTCATAGATACTTTTGCTCGTCCGGTAAGACTGCTTGATTTTGTCTTTCATCTTGCATCCGATTGTTTCGTGCAGTATGGTTTAACTTTTGCGGTGCATAGTTATCTTTTTCCATCGAATCTGGCAATACCCTGAAATCGGTAAAGCCACACAGATTAACGGAGGTCAGGTCCACCAATTTGTTGACAACATGTATGCTCTGCATGAGCATAATGAAAGAGGGTGTGTCAAAATAGGCGCGCCCTCCTTTTGTTAAAAAATATTGGTGTCCGCTAAAAATGAATAACAGACCGAACACGTGTCCGCAGTGCCAATAAACAGGCATTGCGGATTCGTTTTTCAAAAAGTAAGCCCCTTAGTCAAAAAACGAGCGTTCCGGCGGAATATATTCTTCTTTTTCAAGTATGGCCAGCCAGTCCTTTTCCGGCTCTTCAAAGAACGAGTAGCAGTTGACATAGTACATGGGCATGATTCTGAACAAGGTGGCCATGCCAGAAAAGCTCCATGAGCGCTTTATTCTCTTTTGCATGACCATCAGCAGCAAGTTTGCTATAAGCGTCACCCATATCTGTATCTTGATGGCATTGGCACTCTCGCCATAGAAGTAGCGCAATGGGAAATTTTGTTTTAACTGTTTGAATATCAGCTCAATTTCCCAACGTTTTCTGAAAATCTCCACTATATCCTCCGCCTCCATCTCCATGTCGTTGGTCAACAGCGAGACCAGTTTTGCCCTCGTTTTCTTGACGTCAACGTATGTGACGATTCTTGCGTGGTGCACAATCTCCCCTCCATCTTTGGCGCGCTTGGTGAAAGTGACGTGCTGCACCCTGTGCTCCATCAGCCCCTTCGGCGACATGTACATCGTGTCGCTCTCCACTGTGTAGGCGAGGTTCTTCTTCATCTTCGTTACATACGTCACTCCACGCCTGGTCAGCTCCTCAAACTTGGCGTAGTCGATGTACGCCCTGTCCATGGCCAGCAGGTCTCCCGCTTCGTAATTGGACGGCTTGAGCATGAAACTGTCGTTTGTGGCGGCCGAAGTGAACCTGATGTCGGACGGCACGCCCTCGTTGGCGTGTATGTTCGCATGGACCTTTATGCCGCCCTTCTTCTTTCCTGTCTTCGGATGGCGGCCCACGCCCTTGAATATGAGGTTGGAGAAGAGCGTGATGGTCGTGGAGTCGATGATTTGCAGCCTGCCAAGCCATTTGGGGGTCTGGCGTTTCCGGCTGTCCGAGGAAAGCTCGTCCTTGTAGGAGGCATATAAATCCCTGTAGGTCTCCTCGAAGATGCTTTCCGGCCTGCGGGCGTTGGCGTCAGAGAGGGTGCTGCGGCGGGGCATCATGCTTATGCCAAGATGTGAGAACTTACGCGCCTCAGGGAACATGGAGTCCGTTATCTCGCGAAGGGAGTCGAAACGCTTGATCACCGCGTAGAGCATGATTACGAGATGCTGCCACGCATCAAAGTGCTTCACATACCTCTCGCCGCCCTTTTCACGGCTGATTTTGAGAATTTTTGACTTGTTAAGCAAAGAAATCAGCTGACCATACATCGGCTGTCCGATAAAATGTGTACCTTTGTTCATGTTATTGTAGTTT
>ONAG01000065.1 GCA_900315745.1 uncultured Prevotellaceae bacterium | reverse complement strand
GGTGAACTGGACAATCTTTGATTACATCGACATGATAGCCTCGAACGATGAGGAACTGTCGCTGCTGAACCGCTGGAAGGACTGGTGGACAGATGCCGATGCCAAGGTAAAAGCCGCCCCGACGCCAGAAGAGAAGCAGAAGATTTCAGAAAAGCTGAATGCCGACAATGCTGACATGATAGCTGAGGTGGACAAGATTTTCAACGGCACGAGAGGCAAAAAAGTGCAGAATGGAATCGGTCTCGTCATCCGGATGAAGCAAGAGGCTTTTGCCCTCGATTCGTTAGGTGCTGACCAAGATTTTAAAGACATCTGGCTCACACGGTTGCTCAATGGGGAGATTGGCAGCACGCACATGTCGCTGTCGCCAATGGTCATCGACACACTGAAGACATTGGTCTCCAATCCCGTGGGCATCGCGATGATTGAGAAGCAAAGCAACTACTACCTCGCCATCGAGAACCGCGAGTTCGACAAGTTAGTGCTCAAGTCGTCGGACAACCTCAAGGATATTTCTGAGGGCGAGGCTCTGTTAAAGAAAATCCTCGAACCTTACAAGGGGAAGTTCGTGCTGCTCGATGTCTGGGGCACGTGGTGCGGACCTTGCCGTGAGGCACTCTCCCACTCCACCGAGGAGTATGCCCGTCTGAAGGACTACGACATACAATACCTCTATCTTGCCAACGAGAGTCCGCAGACAGCATGGGAGAACGTCATCAAGGAGTACAACGTCAGCGGCCCGAACGTGGCACACTACAACCTGCCTAACGACCAGCAGGCCGCCATCGAGCACCACCTGAACGTACACTCCTGGCCTACATACAAACTCTTCGACCGCAACGGCAACCTGCTCGACATCAAGGTGGATGCCCGTGACCTTGAGGCACTGGCAAGCCTGTTAGACAAAATGAAATAAGACCATTAACCAATGTAAAATAGCAAAAAGCATGAAAACCAACAAACAGCACGTTGCAGTAATCGCCACCAGCCTTTTGGCAATGGCATGCAGCACTAAGCCGAAAAATGGTGAGGCTCTGCTCACCGCCCCACTTGACAATAACGTTTGGAGCATGTCGGAATGGATTTCTGCTGCTGACGCTCCAGTAGTTACGGGCAAGGTGGAAGACAATGTCAACAACCGTGCCGCTGACGGAGCCAGTTGGTTCCTATGCACCGTGAAGAACGAGAAGAAGGTGACAAAGGCACTATGGCAGACAACAGGACTGGGCATTTACCACCTGTATGCCAATGGGAAAACGGTAGGAAAAGAAATTCTGAAACCCGGCTTCACACATCACGAAAAGACCAAACGTTCTTTCACCTATGACATCACCAACTTGCTCAACCTCAAGTCAAAAGCCGAGAATGTGCTGTCTGTTCAGGTGACTCCTGGGTGGTGGGCTGACAAAATCGTCACGCCTGGCGGACACGAGGGCATGATTGGCCGCAAGTGTGCCTTTCGTGGTGTTTTGGAGCTGACCTATTCCGACGGCACCAAACAACTATATGGAACAGACCAAGACCATTGGACGGCAGGAATAGCTGGTCCGGTGAAGCATGCCGGCATCTTCGATGGTGAAGAGTATGATGCCCGCGAGCCTATGGGACATGACAACGCACAGCACTTTTCTAAGCCTGAGGTCAACACTGAGTTCAAGGGCGAGATACTGCCGACCAACGGCGCTGAAGTATATTACAGGCATGACCTTGCCCTGAAACCTGTTAAAGCATACAAATGGAAAGGGGTGACAGGCTCTTCGGAAGAGGAATACGGCAAGGTGGTTGTCACCAAAGATTTTGCCGATGGAGAAGAAATGACTGTCAATAAAGGGGAGACGTTGGTAATCGACTTCGGACAGAACTGCTCCGCAGTGCCATCATTCGTATTCAAAGCAAAAGAGGGAAACACAATCACATGTTTGCCTGCCGAACTGCTCAACGATGGCAATGGCGCCAAAAGCCGTGGCATGGATGGTCCGGAAGGCAGTTGCCACCGCCTGAACCTACGCATCCCCGATAGTGGAATGCGTCTGGTATATACCTTTTCCGGCAATGATGATTATGCCACATATTTGCCCAGTTGCACCTTCTTTGGCTACCGCTTCTTGTCTGTCACAACCAATGGCGAGGTAACCATCAAGTCTGTAGTATCGGTGCCGGTGACCTCCATTACAAAAGAGATGGAGACAGGAAAAATAACTACTGGCAACGAGATGGTCAACAAACTGATTTCCAATACGTATTGGGGACAGCTCTCCAACTACCTATCCATTCCCACGGACTGCCCTCAGCGCAACGAGCGACTTGGATGGACTGCCGACACACAAGTCTTCACCGAGACAGGGACTTTCTTCGCCAACACCGACATGTTCTTCCATAAATGGATGCGTGACATGCGCGACTCACAGAATTCCTTGGGTGGGTTCCCTGGTGTGGCGCCTGTCGGTCAGTATGGAAATGAGAAAATGCGCGTGGGATGGGCTGACGCAGGCATCATCGTGCCCTGGACGGTATGGAAACAGTTTGGCGACAAGGATATCATCAACGAGAACTGGGAAGCCATGGATCGCTATATGAGACATGTCTTTGAAACGAAATACGACCATGACAAACTGTCTGCGGAGAATACCAACTACCAATGGGCAGACTGGCTGAGTTACGAGCCTTTGGAGAGCTGCAGCGGGAAAGCATGGGGAAAGGATGGTTTGCTGCCCGAAGCAAAGGCATACTGGAACTACCTGTCTGCCTCTTATTGGGCAATCGATGCCCACATGATGGGCGACATGGCGTCAGCCTCAGGAAGAGACGACAGTTCTTATCGACGGATGGAAGACGAGGCGAAGGAATATCTGAAAGAGCATTTCCTTAATGATGACGGAACGTTCAAGACCGAGATTCTGAACACCATGCAGACACCGGCACTCTTTGCGCTGAAAAACAACCTCGTGGAGGGCAAGGCAAGGGAAATGATGAAGTCAAGGCTGCGTGAGAACTTTGCCGAACATGGCAACTGCCTTCAAACAGGCTTCCTTGGGACATCCATACTCATGCAGACGCTCACCGATAACGGGATGGAAGACATCGCCTACGAATTGCTCTTCCAGCGCAAGAACCCCAGTTGGCTTTACTCGATAGACAATGGCGCCACCACCATCTGGGAGAGGTGGAACAGTTACATGAAGGACGTTGGTATGGGGCCGAGAGGAATGAACAGCTTCAACCACTACGCCTACGGCTGTGTGTGTCAATGGATATGGGAATCTGTGGCTGGCATCGCTACCGACACCAGCAATCCTGGTTTCAGACATGTCATCATGAAGCCTGTTATTGACAGACGGTTAGGGCATGTCACTGCCGAGTACAAGTCTTCAGCAGGACTTATAAAGAGCGCATGGCGTTATGACAATGACTCATGGATATGGGAGTTCACCATTCCCGAAGGTGCCACAGCCTCCGTGTGTCTGCCCGGTGAGAACGAATGGAAAGAATATGGCAGCGGTTCGTTTACTGTGACAAAGCGCGTAAGAGTTAATAAAACGGAATAAATTTGGCAATCTTGCCATAATTGAGTATTTTTGCATTTCGTTTAGGTTACAACAACATCAAAGAATGATTTCTGTAGAATCACTCAAGGTGGAATTTGGGGTGAAACCCCTCTTTCATGATGTCAGCTTCGTGATAAACGACCGCGACCGCATAGCCCTCGTAGGAAAGAACGGAGCTGGCAAGTCCACTTTGCTAAAAATACTCTGTGGGATGCAAAACCCCACCTCCGGACATGTCGCCATCCCTGGCGACACCACCATCGGCTACCTGCCACAGGTGATGGTGATACAAGACGACACAACGGTGCGCGACGAGGCACGCAAGGCCTTTGCCAAAAGCATGAAAATGAAGGAGCGCATCGACCGCATGGAGCGTGAACTTGGCGAGCGCACCGACTACGAGAGCGAGGAGTACAACGCCCTTGTGGAACGATTCACGCAAGAGCACGACCGCTACATGATGATGGGCGGCAGCAACTATGAGGCTGAAATGGAGCGCACGCTCACCGGACTCGGCTTCATTCGCTCGGACCTCGACCGCCCCACGGCAGAGTTCAGCGGCGGATGGCGCATGCGCATCGAACTGGCAAAGATACTCCTCCAGCATCCTGATGTGCTGCTGCTCGACGAGCCCACCAACCACCTCGACATCGACAGCATACAGTGGTTGGAGCAATTCCTTGCCACGACATCGAGTGCCGTGGTGCTCGTGAGCCACGACCGCGCATTCATCAACAACGTCACAAACCGCACATTGGAGATAACATGCGGACAAGTGGTGGACTACAAGGTGAAGTACGACCAATACGTGGTGCTTCGACAAGAAAGGCGTGAACAACAGCTAAGGGCATACGAGAACCAGCAGAAAGAGATCGCCGACATAAAGGACTTCATAGAGCGCTTCAGATACAAGCCCACCAAGGCGGTGCAAGTGCAAAGCCGAATAAAGCAATTGGCAAAGATTGTGCCGATAGAAGTGGACGAGGTAGATCGCTCTGCCATGCGCCTGAAATTCCCCCCATGCCTGCGCAGCGGCGACTTCCCCATCATCTGCGACGAGGTGCGAAAGGACTATGACCACACCGTCTTCGACCACGTCACATTCACCATCCGCCGTGGCGAGAAGGTGGCTTTCGTGGGAAAGAATGGCGAGGGAAAGTCAACTCTTGTGAAATGCATCATGGGTGAGATACCCTTTGAAGGCACACTGAAGATAGGGCACCAAGTGCAGATAGGATACTTCGCACAGAACCAAGCCCAACTGCTCGACGGCGAGAAGACCGTCTATGACACCATCGACTATGTGGCAAAGGGCGACGTGCGGCTGCGCATCAACGACATCCTCGGCGCCTTCATGTTCGGTGGTGAGAACTCGGAAAAGAAGGTGAAGGTGCTCAGTGGTGGCGAACGAAGCCGCCTTGCCATCATACGACTGCTGCTGGAACCTGTCAACCTGCTCATCCTCGACGAGCCGACCAACCACCTTGACATGCAGTCGAAAGACGTGCTGAAAGAAGCCATCAAGGCTTTCGACGGCACTGCCATCATAGTATCGCACGACAGGGAATTCCTCGACGGACTTGTGACCAAAGTCTATGAGTTTGGAGGAGGAAAGGTTCGTGAACACTTGGGAGGCATCTACGACTTCCTCCAAAGCCGCAAGATAGAGTCGCTGAGTCAACTTGGCTGTTCGTCGCCAGTGAAACAGACTGAAGAACCACCACAAGAGGAGCCTGTATCGCAAAACAAGCAGAACTATGCCGACCGTCGCGAACTGCAAAAGCGCATAAGAAAGGCAGAGAAGGAGGTGAAAGTCAGTGAGGCGAAAATAGAGGAAATGGAGGCGAGACTTGGAGAACTCGACCAAATCCTCTGCACTCCTGAAGGAGCATCCGACATGAAACTCGTGACTGAATACACCACAACGAAAAAAGCACTCGACAACGAAATAGCACGATGGGAGCAACTCTCTGAAGTGCTCGAAGACCTACAATCAAATTTCTAAACACACCTCAAAAACAATCATAACATCATGAACATCAAAACCATCATTTCCATCATGGCTATAACAGCTGCAACCATGCCATCATTTGGACAAGAGAAACTGCAATCGGGAATACCTCTCGAAAACCTTGACCGCTCGGCAAGACCAGGTGACGACTTCTACCAATTTGCCTGTGGCGGATGGATAAAGAACAACCCTCTGCCTGCCGCCTATTCCAGATTTGGAAGTTTCGACCGCTTGCAGCAAGACAACAACGAACGAATAAACGGAATACTCACCGAACTGCAAAAGAACAAATACGACAAAGGCACCGTAGAGCAAAAACTCAGCGACTTCTACAAACTCGCCATGGACTCCACTCGGCGCAACAAGGAAGGTGTGAAACCCATAATGCCGTTGATAAAGCAAATCGAGAATTGCAAGAACATGTTCGCCATCATAAAATGGCAACAGGAACATGCCGCTTTCGGATATGGCGTACCATACAGCGCATGGTTTGGTGCTGACGAGAAAAACGCCAAGATGAACATTCTCAACATCAACCAGAGCGGATTGACATTAGGCATGAAGGACTACTACCTCGACACCGACACTGCCACCACAGCCATCAGGGAGGCTTACAAAAAACATATCGTCAACATGTTCCGCCTGTTCGGATTCAGCCAGAAAGCATCAGTGCTGAAAATGAACGACGTGCTCAACATAGAGACAAGACTGGCAGAGGTGTCGAAGTCGAGAACCGAACTGCGTGACGTGGAAGCCAACTACAACAAGGTCTCGTTGGAAAGCTTTGAGAAAGACTACCCCAACCTCTACCTCACAGACCTCATGACTGCCGAAGGTGTCAAGACAGAACATATCCGCCAACTTGTAGTGGGACAGCCCGACTTTCTTAAAGGAGCCAACACCATCTTCGGCGAACTGACAGTGTCACAAATGAAATCATACGTGGAATGGGACCTCATCAACTCATGCGCCAACATACTGAGCGACGAGGTGGAGGCAGAGCATTTCGACTTCTTCGGCAAAGTGATGTCGGGACGCAAGGAGAACCATCCACGATGGAAACGCGCCACCAACTTGGTGCAGAGCATAATGGGAGAATCGCTCGGCAAGATTTATGTGGAGAAATACTTCCCTGCAGCAGCCAAGCAGAGGATGGAGAAACTGGTTGCCAACCTGCAAGTGGCATTGGCACAGCGCATTGAGGCGCAAGACTGGATGGACAGCAAGACAAAACGCAACGCTCTTGACAAGCTCAACACCTTCTATGTGAAAGTGGGATACCCCGACAAATGGAAGGACATCAGCGGGATGACCATCGACCCAAAGAAATCATTCTGTGAGAATGTCCTCGAATGCAAGAAGTTCTGGGATGAATGGACCATCAACTACAAGGCTGGCAAGCCGGTGGACCGCGACGAATGGCATATGACACCACAAACGGTGAACGCATACTACAATCCCACAACCAACGAGATTTGCTTCCCGGCAGGCATCCTGCAAGTGCCTTTCTTCGATATGACAGCCGACGACGCATTCAACTATGGAGCCATAGGAGTGGTCATAGGCCATGAGATGACACATGGCTTCGATGACCAGGGACGGCACTACGACAAGGACGGTAACATGACCGACTGGTGGACTGAGGACGATGGCAAGAACTTCGCTGCAAGAGCCGATGGGTATGCCAACTTCTTCTCTGCCATAAAGGTGCTGCCCGACCTCAATGCCAATGGCAAACTCACCCTCGGTGAGAACCTCGCTGACCACGGCGGTCTGCAAGTGGCTTTCTACGCCATGAAGAATGCGCTTGCCAGCAACCCACTGGGCACCATCGACGGATTCACTCCCGAACAGAGATTCTTCCTTGCATACGCCGGAGTCTGGGCTAACAACATCACCGAGGCAGAGATACGCAACCGCACAAAGAGCGACCCGCACTCTCTTGGAAAATACCGCGTGAACGGGGCCCTGCCTCATATCGACATGTGGTATGATGCCTTCGGCATACAGCCCACCGACAAAATGTTCGTACCAAAAGAAAACAGACTAAGCCTCTGGTGACACAAACGACATGCCTCTAAGAATACCCGACAGGCTACCAGCCATAGACATACTGAAGCACGAGAACATCTTCGTGATGGACAACACTCGTGCCCATACTCAGGACATACGTCCCCTGAAAATAGTGATTCTCAACCTCATGCCATTGAAAATCACTACTGAGACCGACCTCATCAGGTTGCTCTCCAACACACCGCTGCAGTTGGAAATTAGTTTCATGAAACTCAAGAGCCACACACCCAAGAACACTCCTATAGAACACATGATGCTGTTCTACAAGGATTTCGAGGTGCTCAAGAAGCAGAACTTCGATGGAATGATCATCACTGGCGCTCCCATAGAACAGCTCGACTTCCACGAGGTGACCTACTGGGATGAGATGTCCACCATCTTCGAATGGGCAAAGACACATGTCACCAGCACGCTATACATCTGCTGGGCTGCACAAGCAGGGCTTTTTTACCACTATGGCATACCGAAATATCCTCTTGAAAAGAAGATGTTTGGCGTGTTCCACCAACAACCCGTTGACCCGTTGCTGCCAATATTCCGTGGCTTCGACGACAATTTTGCCATGCCGCATAGCCGGCACACTGAGATACATCGTGAAGACATCGCCGCCAACGACAAGCTGAAAATCATCGCCGAATCGCCAGAGAGTGGCGTAAGCATCGTAATGGCAAGAGAGGGACGAGAATTCTTCATCACCGGACACTTGGAATATGCGCCCTATACACTTGACAAGGAATACCGACGTGATAAAGACATTCGCGATGACGTGAAGGTGCCTGTCAACTACTACAAGGACGACAATCCCGACAACCCGCCATTGGTGACTTGGAGGGCGCACGCCAACTTGTTCTATTCCAACTGGATAAACTATTACGTTTACCAAGCCACGCCATACAACATCGACGACATCAAATGACCAGCCTCGAACTGCTGGCACCTGCCAGGAACTTGGAATGTGGAATGGCTGCCATCGACCATGGTGCCGATGCAGTGTACATGGGAGCACCTGCTTTCGGAGCACGTGCCGCTGCCTGCAACACTGTGACGGACATCAAGGCGCTGTGCGACCATGCCCACCGATTTCTTGCAAAGGTGTATGTGACGGTGAACACGATTATCTATGAGAACGAGTTGGAGATGGCGCGGAGTCTCATTGCCGACCTTTGCGAGGCGGGGGTGGATGCCATCCTCGTGCAGGACATGGCTCTTGTGGGCATGGTGAAGGAGGTGTCTCTTTCGCAAGGAAGGACAATGGAACTACATGCCAGCACACAAACCGACAACCGCTCTGCCGACAAGGTGAAATGGCTTGCCGAAGCTGGCTTCAACAGGGTGGTGCTGGCTCGTGAACTGTCGGCAAAGGAGATAGGCGACATTCACCATGAGGTGCCTGCCATGCCACTGGAAGCATTCGTCCACGGCGCTCTGTGCGTGAGCTATTCTGGAGTGTGCTACGCTTCGCAACACTGCATGGGAAGAAGCGCCAATCGTGGCGAGTGCGCCCAACTGTGCCGACTGAAATATGACCTTACCGACGCCGACGGACATTCCATCGACAAGCCACGTCACTGGCTGTCACTGCGCGACATGTGCCGTATCGACCATCTTGAATCATTGGCGGACGCAGGTGTCACGTCATTCAAGATAGAAGGAAGGCTCAAAGATGCCGCTTACGTGAAAAACGTAGTGGCGGCATATAGCGAGGCTCTCGACAGAGTGATAGAAAAGTCGCCCGAAAGGTATTGCAGAAGTTCATTAGGAAAGGCGAGGTATGCCTTTCATCCCGACCTTCACAAGACCTTCAACCGTGGGTTCACACCCTACTTCGTGGATGGCAAGGACGGTCCCATAGCCTCACCCAACACCCCAAAGGCATTAGGAGAATATGTTGGCAAGGTGAAGGAGATAAGACGTGACTCGTTCTCCGTAGCCGGCATCGCGACGTTTGCAAATGGAGACGGCCTGTGCTTCTTCGACCACGACCAGCAGTTGCGTGGCTTCAGGGCGAACCGCGCCGAGGGCAACAGAATCTTCCCACAGGTCATGCCGCCACAACTGCGTCCCGGCATGAGCCTGTACCGAAATGCTGACGCTGCCATGGACCGAGCGCTGTCGAAATCTGGCACCGTGCGCAAGATTCCCGTAATAATGACCTTGACGGTTGTCGACGGAGGTTATGGCTTATGCGCCACCATCCCAAACACGGACATACGGACAATGGTGGAGGTGGAGTCGGCACAACAAGAAGCCAAGCAACCACAAGCCGAAAACATACTCAAGCAGTTGTCGAAATTAGGGACAACCGTCTATGAGATGGCGTCACTGCAGATGGATGAAGCTCTCGAAAGGCACTTCATCCCTTCAAGCGTGCTGTCGCAACTGCGACGACTCTGCGTGGCGGCACTCGACAGCGAGATAATAGCCGCTGCTGCCTGCTATGGCAAAGACAAAGGGATAAGCCCTCAAAAAAACGACATAAAAAACCCTTTCCAGAAGGAATATCGCCAATATCCATACCTTTACAATGTAGCCAATAGTCAAGCACGACAATTCTATGCAGACCATGGGGTTAACAACGTAGGCAACGCATACGAATTAGGACATTGGCAGGGTGCCAACCATCAGAAGCCCTTGCTCATGCAATGCCGCCATTGCATACGCCGTCTGTTGGGCGCCTGCAAACGTGAGAATGGAACAAAGACGGAATGGAAAGAACCGCTGTTCCTAAGAATGGACGACGGCAAGAGATTGAGACTACAGTTCGACTGCCAACAATGCCAAATGAATGTCTATGCGGAAAACTAAAAATACCTTCTTCTTGCTGCTTGTTGCCTTCATCCTAAGCATGCCTGTCACTGGGTGCTACCACAAGCCGGATGCAAGACCACACGCACAAAACGACACTCTGACAGTGGAACAGATGGACTCCATCACTTTCGCACTGACACACCACTATTCTCACAACTACAATTTCGTGGTGAGTGCCGACTCGCTGATGCTCACCAGGCAGATGCCGGAGGAGGCTGTCAGCGACCTGCCCACGGACTCGTTTGCCATAAATCGTGACGAGACATTGGCGGTGGCGGACATCATCATCATGCCCAACGACACAATAGATTCCGTGTGGGTGCAATTAGCACATGCCGACGGGATGTTTGGGTGGATACATGAGAGCGAAATGCTCGAAAAGGTGGAACCCGACGACCCCATATCGCAATTCATATCGTTCTTCTCCAATGAGCACTTGCTCATCTTCCTTGTCACGTTCGTGTTGATTCTTTTCGCTTATGGGATGCGCAAGTTGTTGAAACGCAATGCTTACATCGTACACTTCAACGACATAGCCACTTTCTACCCCACCCTGCTCACCCTTGTAGTGGCAACTTCTGCAACGCTCTATTCCAGCATACAGATGTTCGCCCCCGATGCTTGGCGGGACTTCTATTTTCACCCTTCGCTCAACCCCTTCACCCTCAGTGGGTTGCTACGCATATTCTTGGCTTCGGTGTGGGCAATACTGATTGTCGGCATTGCCGCCGTAGATGACACATTCCGACACTTGCCCTTCGCTGAGGCTGTGCTCTATCTGTTGGGGTTGGCTGGCATCTGCGCCGTGAATTACATCGTCTTCAGCATCAGCACGATGTATTACATTGGTTACCTGCTTCTTGTGGCATACATAGCCGTGGCTCTCTGGCGCTATCTCTACCACACACGCAGCAAGTATATTTGCGGAAACTGTGGCAAGCAGATAAAGGAAAAAGGCCGTTGCCCACATTGTGGGGCGGTGAACGAATAATGATGCAAAAATCCAAAATATGATATCGGCAAACGTCCTGACACAACCGCCGATTCACACAAATACACCTTAAAAATAATCTACAAAATAAAGATTAACAGAAAAAAAGGCTCTTTCTTCACATTTTTTGTTAATTTTGCACCCAATTGCCATACCCCATGATGGCAAGCAGAACATTTTTCCAAAAAACAACAAATCAGAACGCACATTTAACAAAAATCTTATGACAAGAAAGTTGCTGGCATTGCTAATTGTTGCACTCTTGGTGGTAGCCGTGATATTTATCGGACGTGGCGGCACCCACGAGATAGACAAGGGGCATTACCTGCCTGCCGACACCGTGACGACAAAGACTTCCAAACCCGTGGTGAGAATATACATGGAGAACTCGGGCAGCATGAACGGATATGTAACCACTAACTCACAGTTCAAGAATGCCTTGGGACACCTCATCACCAAAGCCGACGGCTTCTATAGTGGCACACGCCTTGACTTCATCAACCAAGACATTTACCACACCCCGATGTGCGACGACCTCGACAACTTCGTGCTCAACCTCAACCCACAATCAATGCAGGTGGGCAACACAAGCAGCACCGACATAAACAAAATCTTCAAAATGATTTTGGAGCATACGTCGAAAGACACCATATCGGTGCTCGTGAGCGACTGCATGTATGATGTTGACAACGTTGGCAACCTGCTCTCGGCTGCAGCAAGCAGCACCACCGGCACATTCATGAAAGCCATACGCAAGGCTCGCGACGCCAAACAGGAATTTGGAACCATCATCATGCAATGCATGTCGGAATTCAGCGGCAATTACTACGAAGGCAACATGTCGATACCTTGCCAGAGCGAACGGCCCTACTATGTCATCGTGATGGGCAACATGGAACAGTTGGCTGACTTCAACAAGCACATGGAACTGGAGAACACCTCCACCGGTCTGCCTGGCATGTCGCACAAATACATGCTCAGCTCAGAGCCCACATGGCTTCTCGACCACACCACGGCACGCATCTACTCCAGCAACTTCAACAATGCCATACGCATACAAGCACATCACGACGGCCTGAACGTGCGCAAACTGACATTGGACAAAGACAAGCCAAACCTCAATTTCGCCTTAGGCTTGGGCATCAGCCAACTGTTCGCCGACAGCGCATACGTGCTCAACAAGGACAACTATATAGTGGAGCCATCACAATACAAAATCACGGACGTGAACGACAAGGCAAAATTCACCGAATGTGACTATTTCAAACATCCCGTGACACTCCAATTAGTGGCATTAGGCCAGAACTACGTGCCACAAATCACCATCAAGCTGAAAAACCAAATCCCCACATGGGTGGGCGATTGCAGCTACAACAAGCGACTTGGCACACTCCCACCAGCCCACCAGTCGTATGCCATCTACGAGATGGTGGAAGGCATTTACGGCGCATTCTACAACGCAAAGGACAACGAAAGTCGCGACATATTCAGGCTTGACGTGCATTTCGACGCATACGAATAACAACAACATCAACCATACAACACATCCATGGACATCATAAGTGAGATTCTTGAACTCTTCGGGGCTGCATACCTCGGCGACTTTTCAAAGTACATGTTCCAGTCAGGAGCATACAGCTCTGTGTTCTACGTCATGCTGCTGCTACCCATCATCGTGGCATTTGTCTATTATGTGGTCCTCGACCACATACTTTTGGCACAGTTGCGCAAGTGGCTATTCATTGGTGCCGGCACCAGCGCGGTGGCAGCACTCATTGGGGTGATAATAGCACACCAGAAGATAGAGAGCCACACCTTCGGCAACAACATCCTCGACGCGGGCATCGGTTCGGGCGAGTTCCTGTCATTTGGATTCATAGTGTTCGCCTACAGCGCACTATTCTTTTTCATCGCCTCGATAATTCTCAAGTCGTTCAGCAGCAGGTCGAGAAACATCCCCTTCTAAAAGAGCCAAAGAAACCAACAGACAATGAGCAAACTATATATTTTCGGCATTGGTGGAACAGGAGCACGTGTGTTGCGCTCACTCACCATGCTGCTTGCCTCCGGCGTGTCGCTGGGTGGCAAGATTGACACGATAGTGCCAGTAATAATCGACCCCGACACCAGCAACGGAGACCTCACACGCACGGTGTCGCTGATGAACCTTTACAAGAAGATACGCCAACACCTCAACTTCGACAACCGTCCAGAGAAGAGAGGCTACTTCCATGTGGGCATCGACGACATGAACACCAATTTCAGGCTGCATCTCAACAATGTGGCTAACATGAAGTTCTCCGACTACATCGCATACAACAGGTTCGCCAACCAAGGACAAGCCGACAGCAACCAAGCTCTGCTGAGCTTGCTGTTCTCGGAGAAGAACCTTGCATGTCCGCTCGACGTGGGCTTCAAGGGCAACCCCAACATGGGCAGCATAGTGCTCAACGACCCAAAGAACACCGAGTCGATGATGTCGCTGTTGCAGCACTTCCAGTCCGACGACCAGATCTTCATCATCAGCAGCATCTTCGGAGGCACCGGCGCCGCTGGCTTCCCACTGCTTCAAAAGACATTCCGCGAGGCTGAACGCCTCAACATGCCCAACTCGTCGGCAATAGCCAATGCCGCCATCGGAGCTGTCACCGTACTGCCCTACTTCGGACTAAAGGAGGACCAGCAGAGCGAAATCAACATGGAGACTTTCATCTCAAAGACGAAGGCGGCTCTGAAATACTACATCGGCAATCTCGACGTGGACAACCTTTACTACATCAGCGACACCATCAAGAACCGATACGACAACGTGGAGGGTGCCACCGACCAGCGCAACAAAGCTCATTTCGTGGAGTTGGCTGCTGCCATGGCAATTGTGGACTTCGCCAACTCGAATGTGGAGCACAACCGCATCCAGACAAGCACTTCCTATAGGGAATTCGCCATCAGAGGAGACGAGAACCCACTAACGCTCAACGAATTATGTTCCAACACCTTTGGGTCTGCAGGAAAAGAGCTGATGAGTTTCTATCTTTTCTCACGCTTCATGATGGAGCATTTCGACCAAACCCGCGATTATGCCTGGGCAAAGACCCCACAGATGAAGAACGCCAGTTTCAACGACACCTTCTTCGCCGACATAAGGCAGTTTGGAGACGCATTCAAGAACCAATGGCTGAAAGAGCTGTCGGACAACCAACGCAGCTTCCAACCCTTCGACCTCTTTGCCAACACCAATGACGTGTTTGAGACAATCATGCACATCGAGCCAAAGAAAACCTCGAAGTTGGGCAGGCTGCTTGGCAAGAATCTCACTGGCTATCCTGCCATAGACACGGAAATATCAGATGTGTCCATGAAAAAGCTGAAAGGCCTGGATGCATACAACTACTTCATCACTGTTCATGAGACAGCCATCAACAACGTCATAAAGAAGAAATACAACATTTGACATGTCATACGTATTCAGATTCCACAAAGGAAGCGAGACCATAGAGGGATGGCAAGAGACCGCCCAACTTGGCACCAAGGACATAGAGGCAATCGAAGACCCCAACGGCTCTAAAGCCTCGTTGCCCATAACCTCCATACCAACCCCCTTCGCAGGCTTCGAACTTGCAAAGACCGCCTTCGGATATTGCGCCGAGGCTGGTGTCAAAGGCTCGTCGATTTACCACAAGTTGGCTGCCAACGCCCTCGACGTGCTTGAGATATTCTTCGGCTTCCGTACGAAATATGCCAAATTCTTCCAGATAGTAGTGTGGGACAAGGCCAACGACCTGCAACGCCTGGCTGCCGACGGCGTGCCAGAACATGCCGCCTTGGCTTCCACCTTGGGATTGTTCCTCTCACAGGATGGGAGGAGCTTCAACTTCTCTCGCATGCAGTTCATCTACATGCTCAACTACATCGGACAGGGCGCAAAGGGACAAATCAACATCGTGGGCGGCACATCGCCAACATCTGTGTGCATGGCTTCTGCCAATGACCTTACATACGTCAACGATGTTTACCTGAGCAACTATCATCTGGCTTTCCATCCCGATAGCGACGGCACTTTCCGTTCGTTGGTGGGACGCGACAAGGAATTCCGCGAGTTCGTTTACCTGCTCACCAAACAGCCAGAATTCAACGCCCTGTATCCAGAGTTTCACGCATACGCCGACGCATGCTTCAGAGCTGACAACGACACGATGTTCAAGAACAGGCTCAACGCCATGCAGCCCGGCATGTACGCCAGCCAATACCAACCTCTCCTGGCTGGCAGTTCACAAATGATGTTACCCGGCAACATCCCCCTGATGAGCCTCGGCGGCGACCGCATAGCACAGGAGAGCGACTTCCGCATCCTATCTGAGGAAAAGGGCGAACGGTTGCCTCTCGTGCTGCCTTCAGAGCCGTACTTCGAGCCAGACATGAAATACACCACCTCTGACTGGAACGCTCACTTGATGGCGCCACTCCAAGACGAACGTCCTATGGAAGAGCGCACCCTGCCTTTCGACTCCACACAGTATCCTTATCTCACCACCGACGATGTCTTTGAGCCATATCTATTGAAGACGGTGTTCCCTGTCAACGAATCGGCGTTCTTCACCAACCTCTATCGCGGCGCCAACCGCACCGCCGACGAGTGCCAATACCTGCTTCCGCTGAAGCCGGAAATAATGCGCTACCTCTCGGTGAACACTATCACAGGTTATGCCGGCAACACTTCGAAGCCCACTTTCCAACTCAATGAGATGCCCGACGGGCGCATCCAGGCTGTCATCAATATTCCCGTACAGAAGGGGCGACACGTCACCTTGCACAGGGAATATACGGCGGCGCAGGTGGACCCTGACCCCGAAAGACTGATATGGCCTATCATGGAATGCCGCTTCGACATGTTCCTCTTCCCCAGCTATCACATCGATGACCCAACATTAGAAAAGCCCCAGCGGATATACATCGTGGATGAAGACACCGAAGGCTACAAGAAGGAACAATTCCAATACACTGCTTCAGCATACCGCAACCATGCCAACGAACCTCTCCGCCACACCCTCGTGGAGAGAGCCGACAAGCGGAGGCAGTTCCTCACCTCAAAGTATTTCTGCCTCACTGAGGAGTTCGACTACATCGTGGTTTCCAACTCCATCGCTAATGGCATCCTGATACCTCTCTACAGGCATCTGCAACAAGGCGGTAAGGTGTTCGACTTCGCCATCGACTTCGGCACGACAAACACACACATAGAATACAAGACTGATGTTGACGAGACACCTCAGGCTCTGACAATCACTCCCGACGAGGTGCAGGTGCTGTCGCTCAACTCCACGTCCCGCCGTTCTGTGGAGATGATAGACCAAGAGGGGCTGGAGTCGTTCTACGGAGGACCTGCACAAGCATACATGCAAGAATTCCTGCCACTGACCATCGGACAAGGCGAGATAGCACGCTTCCCGATGCGCACAAACCTATGCTATGGCGCAGGACACAACGTGGAAGGGCGCGACATCTTCCCATTGGCTGACTATAACATTGGATTCCATTACGAGAAAGAAGACACCTACGACTACAACGAGACGCGCACCGACCTGAAATGGGACAGCAGCAGAGGCAACAACCTGCTCATCGAGGCATATTTCGAGGAGTTGCTGATGCTCATACGCAACAAGGTGCTGCTCTCCGGCGGCTTCCTCGCCCGCACCAGCATCACATGGTTCTACCCCGTGAGCATGCAGCCATACCAGATCTCAAACCTTGAGAAAGCCTGGAACAAGCTCTGCCGCAAATACATCGCGCCAGAAAGCTACAAATTGCAGAAAGTGGCTGAATCATTGGCGCCCTACTATTACTATACCAAGAATGAAGATGTGGATGCGGAGAGCCGTCCTGTGGTGTCCATGGACATTGGTGGCGGCACCACCGACTTCGTGGTTTATCACCGCGGCAACACTGCCACGCTCATCTCGTCGGTGAGATTTGCCGGCAACAGCATCTATGGTGATTTCCTGGGACATGGACCGCAGCACAATGGCTTCGTAAAGGCTTTTGCACCTCTTTTCGACATGAAGTTGCGCGACATCAGCGGCGTGAGCGACGTGTATGCAAAGTCCAAGCGCAACAGTTCCGAGTTCATTTCCTTCCTTTACTCGCTCGACAGCAACCCACGCATGGAGGGCAGGGGGATATCGTTCTCCGAAGAACTGCGGGCACATCAAGAATTGCGTGTCGTACTGCTGCTCTTCTATTCCGCAGAAATCTACTATGCCGCACACCTGCTGAAGATGAAGCAGTTGCAGACACCAGCCTACATCACCGTGAGCGGCACTGCATCGAAGGTGCTCGGTCTCATCGGCAGCATCGATGCTCTGCAGTCGCTTGCCACCCATATCTTCAACGATGTTCTTGGCGATGACGGAAAGGTGGAGCTGAAACTAGTGGATACCCCGAAGGAGATAACCTGCAAGGGAGGACTTAACATGAAGCCACGCTTCGTGGTGGACGATGTGGAGGAAATCACCAAGTTCTGCACAGGCTCTGCCATACTCGACAGTTTGGCAATGCCGCGCTACAAAGACATCACACCGGAGGTGCGAAGCGAGGTGCTTGACCTTTACCGAACATTCATCGACTATTTCTTCAATCTGAGCAAGGAATACAGCTTCGCAAAGTATTTCGGCGTGTCCAACGAACGTGAGTTCTCCAAGTTCCGCTCCGTGCTCACCGAAAAGGCTGAACAAGACTTCAACAAAGCCATCGAGGCTCGCAACGACAGCCTTACAGATGAAGAGAACCCGGAATTGAAGGACTCGCTGTTCTTCATCCCTCTGACAGGAGGCATCTGCCGCCTTGCACTTCACATAGCACAAAACCCACAATAGCAATCACAACATGTCTGTAGTAATATCATTGTTTCTCTTCGCCCTTGCCATAGGTTATGTGGAATACCGGCTGAAAGGCGTGAAGCGCGACACCGACAATGAACAGTCGGGAGCAATGGATTATTTTGCCACAAAAGAGGAAGTGAAGCGTCTTGCCAAACAGTGGGCGGAACAGGCGGAAGCCGACCGCCTGGCATTTGAAGAGCGCATGGCGTCAATAGAGCAGAAGGCTTTCTTCGATGCAGAGATAAAGAAGAAAGCTGAGGAGGAAAAGGCGGCTCAACCCGTAGTGGAAGCCGACCCGTCGGTGGTGTTCTTCCGCTGGCCTGCCGACGATGGCACATTCAACGACTCTCAGCGCGAACAGGTGCAAACAGAATATACGTATTATCGCTTCCACCTGGATGACACACGCACGAAAGCTGACTTCACCTTTATCACCATGAGCGACACACAGTTGAGCAAAGCCAACAACAGTTCAAAGAAGTACATAGAGAGGGCATGCAACTTCGTGGGTGCCAAGTCTTCCAAATTCGTATGCACTCCCGGCAAGGCTCATCTGGAGCGTGGAAAATGGGTCATTGACCTCAAGGCAAGAATAGAATACAAATAGGCAACAACAGCCTCCGTATTTGTTAAAATATATTATAAGATGGCATGCTCTTGCAACTATGTCAATGATTATGTCTAAATTTGCTAAGATGATTATTAAACCAATCTATTAACCTAAATAAATACGATTATGACGTACAAGATTATCGACATTGAGGGCATTGGTCCCGCTTATGCAGAGAAATTGACAAAGGCTGGCATCACTACCGACGCCATTCTATTGGAGAAATGTTCAAAGCCTGCCGGACGCAAGGCATTGGCAGAAGAAACAGGCATCTCACCAAAACTCATCCTTACCTGGACAAACCATTGCGACCTCATGCGCATCAATGGCGTGGGTCCACAGTTCTCCGAACTATTGGAGGCTGCTGGTGTTGACACCGTAAAGGAATTCCGTAACAGGAATGCAGCTAACCTTCAAGCCAAACTGGAAGAAATCAACGCCCAGAAAAATCTCACTAATCGTGTGCCAAGTTTGAAGGAAGTGGAAAAGATGATTGAGCAGGCTAAGGAATTGCCACCAATGATTGAATATTGATTCAGAATATGCCTTGAGCATCAGATGAAAAAACGTTCGCTAAACTAATTGTTTGGCGAACGTTTTTGTTTTAACAAGTTTTTTTTGTTATTTGTTGTATATTCATAAAAAAAAGCCTAATTTTGCGAAGAACTAACATTAACGCCTAACATTATTATATATAAGGAGGATTCAATATGAAAAAGAGCTTGTTTCTTATATTATTCACGCTTACTGCCATAATATCTTATGCACAAGATGAGGGACCAAAGGAGATCAGTCTCACTCCATCCGAGCGTGAATTGGTGACATCAAACAATGACTTTGCTTTCAACCTGTTTCGCAAGGCACATGACGAAAAAAGTCAAGTGCTTTCTCCACTTAGCATAACGTATGTTCTTAGCATGCTGAAAAACGGAGTGACCGGACTGAGCAAGGAAGAAATCAACAATGTGCTGGGCTTTGCCAATGCAAGCGACGAGGAAATAAATGCCTTGTGCAAAAAACTTGTTGACGGAATGAACACACTCGACAACCAGACAAAAGTGGTCAGTTCGAATGGCATTTTCGTCAACTATGGCTATAAGGTGAAGGATGCCTTTGCGGAGATGGCTGACACATATTACAGCGTGGTGCCTGAAACACTGGACTTCTTCGATGCCGGAACCTTGGACTATATCAACAAATGGGCAAGCGACCATACAGAGGATATGATAAAGGAAGTGCTCACCGAAGACGAATTCAATCCTCTCGCCGCAAGCTATCTGCTCAACGCTTTGTATTTCAGGGGAGACTGGACTCACCATTTCGACAAAAGCAAGACACGACCCATGGACTTCGATAAAGGCAAGGCAACCGCTGACATGATGTTCCAAGAGAGTGATTTCTATTATTTTGAAAACGAGTTGTACCAGTCTATCATGCTGCCCTACGGCAACATGGCGTTCCAAATGACCGTGTTCCTCCCCCAAAAGGGCAAGTCGATAGACGACGTCCTTGCATCTCTCGATGGAAGCAACTGGCTTTCAAACCACTATGACGCCGCACATGTCAAGTTGAGTTTCCCACGCTTTGAGGCTACCACAAACATCAGACTAAACGACATCATGGCTTCACTTGGCATGCCACGTGTGTTTGCCTATGATGAGATAACAGAATTTTGCGATGCCGCTCTCCATATAGGACTGATGAAGCAGGCATCAAAAATCAGAGTGGATGAAGAAGGCACCGAGGCTGCTGCCGTGACAGTGGTGGAAACAAGAAAAGGCATGAGCGATGTTGATTTTGAAGCCAACCGTCCGTTCTTGTATATAATCAACGAACAATCTACAGGCAGCATTCTCTTCATCGGACAATATTGTGGGGAAACGACTGCCAAAATTTCAAATACCACTACCACCCAATACAAGACTGATGCGATATACAACCTTGCAGGACAACGTCTCATGATAGTTCCTGAACACGGAATATACATCAAAAACGGCAAGAAAATAAGTAGGTGATCAAAATTAGATAATAACAAAAAGGAAATGAACATATACGCAAAGCTCATAGCTGGTCAGACCAACCTCTCCGAAGAACATGTGGCAAATACCATTGCACTGCTCGACTTGGGTTGCACAATCCCTTTCATCGCTCGATACCGAAAGGAGAGAACAGGCAATCTCAACGAGGTGCAAATAGCGCAAATAAGCGACTTGTATGACAAGCTACAGGAATTGAGCAAGCGTAAGGAAACCATACTCAAGACCATAGGCGAACAAGGCAAGTTGACCGACGAACTGAAGAAACGCATAGAAGACTGCTGGGAAAGCACCGTGCTCGAAGACCTCTACCTGCCTTTCAAGCCCAAACGGCGCACGAGGGCACAAGTGGCTCGCGAACAAGGTCTTGAACCTTTGGCAACATTGCTGCTGCTACAACGCGAAAGCCAACCCAAGACAGCGGCAGCACGCTTCGTGAAAGGCGACGTGAAAGACACGGAGTCCGCCATCAAGGGTGCGCAAGACATCATAGCAGAAATGGTGAGCGAAGACGAACGGTCGCGCAACCAACTAAGAAACGCCTACCGACGAGACGCCATAATTTCATCGAAAGTGGTGAAGGCGAAAGCCGACAGCGACGAAGCTGCCAAATATTCCGACTATTTCGACTTCTCAGAACCCCTACGCCGCTGTTCGTCACACCGGCTGTTAGCCATGAGACGCGGCGAGAGCGAGGGCATACTGCGTGTGAGCATCACTGCCGACGACACAGAATGTCTGGAACGGTTGAAGCGGCAATACATAAGAGGACGCGGTGCGTGCAGCCTGTTGGTGGAAGAGGCGGTGGAAGACTCATACAAGCGACTGCTTCGCCCATCGATAGAGACTGAGTTCGCCTCTCTAAGCAAGGACAAGGCTGACGAAGATGCCATCCTTGTCTTTGCAGAAAACCTGCGCCAACTTCTTCTTGCTGCTCCCTTGGGACAAAAGAGGGTGATGGGCATAGACCCCGGTTTCCGAACAGGATGCAAGGTGGTGTGCCTTGATGCCCAAGGCAACCTGCTACATCATGAGGCCATCTTCCCCCACCCTCCCGTAAACCATCGTATGCAAGCCACCATGCATGTGCAACAACTGGTGGAGCAATACGGAATAGAAGCCATCGCCATAGGCAACGGCACCGCCAGCAGAGAGACATCTGACTTTGTGAAGGGGCTGGACTTCAAGCATAAAGTTCAGACATTCGTGGTGAGCGAGGATGGCGCTTCCGTCTATTCCGCCTCGAAGATAGCGCGCGAGGAGTTTCCCGACGAAGACGTCACAGTACGTGGCGCGGTGAGCATCGGACGGCGACTGATGGATCCTCTTGCCGAACTGGTAAAGATAGATCCCAAAAGCATCGGAGTGGGCCAGTACCAACATGACGTGGACCAAGGCAAGCTGAAGAAAAGCCTCGACCTGACGGTGGAAAGTTGTGTCAACTCCGTGGGGGTGAATCTCAATACCGCAAGCCAACATCTGCTGACTTATGTTAGTGGTTTAGGACCAACATTAGCAAAGAACATTGTGGAATACCGCCGCGAACATGGTGCTTTCACCAGCAGGGCACAACTAAAGAAGGTTCCGAGATTAGGACCGTCTGCCTATGAACAATGTGCCGGCTTCTTGCGCATTCCCGGAGCCAAGAACCCTCTTGACAATAGTGCGGTACACCCTGAAAGCTACGCCATCGTGAGTCAGATGGCAAAGGATTGTGGATGCAGCGTGGACGAGCTGATGGCAGACCGTGAGAAAAGAAGCAAGATAGACATACGACGATACGTCAACGACACTGTCGGCATACCAACCCTCACCGACATCATGAGCGAACTGGAAAAGCCTGGTCGCGACCCACGTGAACAAATAGAGGAATTTGAGTTCGACCCCAACGTCACCAGCATTGAAGACCTCGTAGAGGGCATGGTGCTGCCGGGCATCGTTACAAACATAACCAATTTCGGAGCGTTCGTGGACATAGGCGTACATCAAGACGGACTGGTACACATATCACAACTTGCCAACCGATACGTGAAAGACCCAAATGAGGTGGTACACCTGCACCAACATGTTCAAGTGATGGTGAAAGAGATAGACCTTCGCCGCAACAGAATAGCACTCACCATGCGTGGGTTGACACCTAAATAAACAAAACGGATAATCTTTATAGACAAGAGCCGAGCGGCAAATCCACCTGAGCGTAAGATTCGTAACTACTAAGCACCTTCATAATGAATATACTTAGGAGTGCCCCTTTCGGGGCAGAACCAAAGGTCACTGTTCGCGAAGCGAGGGAAAGTAAATCTTACAAATCAATTCAAATCTGACAAATCTTTATATTTTTTCATCATAGCAATTTGTTTGATTTGTAAAGATTTGAAAGATTTCTCGCCGTAGGCGACTCTTTTTTGATTTTCTAAACCTTTTTACCATGGGGCGCTTAGTAGTTACTAAGATTCGCTGAATTGTTACATTATCTCGTAACTACTCAGTCATGAGCCCATGACTTCTTAGGGGGTAGCAAGCGTACCTCCTAAGAAGTGATTCTTTCGATGAAGCTGCTGTCGGGATTGTCTTCA
>ONAG01000027.1 GCA_900315745.1 uncultured Prevotellaceae bacterium | reverse complement strand
GAACGCAGTGCCAGCATCTGAGCACGGACCACCTGATAGTCACCCTCGGTGAATTCAGGGTCTTCAATCATTACCTCCGGGGCGTGGTTCAAGACAACGTTGCAGTTGTTGATGACCTTGTAGAAGTTGCTCCAGTTGGCATACCTGTTGGTAGGCAGCAGGATGACAGCGCTGATGTTGTCGAGCGTGTTGTCGTAGATGTCGTTTCCAAGTACGAGCGTGCGTATTGGGAACTGGTACGCGAAGTAGGCTGTTGTACCTTCTTCATAGTCAGGGAACTCATGGTCTGCATTATAGCAAGATGCAAATGTTAGAGAGAGGGCTCCCAAGGCTACTCCGTATATAGATGTCTTAAGTTTCATCATAATGATATATATTTAAACTTTTTTTACCAACCCTTGTTCTGCTTTAGGTTGCTCCATTTGAGTATTTCACTCTTTGGTATTGGTCCGTACCACTGATAAGAGCCGTCAGGAAAAGCAAAATTTCTTTCGTCAACTTGAATAGGTTCATAGATGAGCTCATTGGTGTCTTTGTTGCGGCTAATCTGAATACCCATTACAGGTTCATTGAGTGGCAACATCCAACGGCGGAGATCCCAGAAGCGCTTGTTCTCAAAGCAAAGCTCGATGCGGCGCTCGTTGCGTATGAGGTTTGTCATCTTTGCCTGGTCACCTGCGCACTCTTCAAGATATGCATCTCCTTCTGGAAGAGGTTGTCCTATCTCGTTTGTTCCAAGTCCTGCGCGCTCACGGATTGCCTTTATGACATCGTATGCGGTGAAACCAATGCCCGTTGGGTCGCTCTTTGGACCCCAAGCATCGTTGGCTGCTTCGGCATAAGCTAAGAAGATTTCTGTATAACGTATGCGTGGATAGACATGCCATTGCTTTATCTCAGAACCACTTGCCGCTGGACTTACGTCGTCGCGGAGAAGTTTCTTCAGGTAATAACCTGTTCGTGTTGACATGGTAGGACGATTGTTGATGTTGTCATAAGACTCGCCCTTGGAGTTGGGGTAGGTGCCCGTGATGATGTCAATTCTTCTGAATGTGGTGCCGTTATAGAGTATGTAGTCGGAAAGACGTGGGTCACGGTTGACATAAGGATCCTGAGCATTGTAACCAGAATTGGCATCTGTGATAGGACGTCCGTTACGCATTGGGAAAGCGTCAACGAGATTCTGCGATGGATTGACGCGACCGTTGCCATAAAGCGTTGGAGGATAGTTGTCTCCTTCCTGGGTTGTGTTGTTATGACCATCACCGCGACTTTCGCGCCAAAGGATTTCCGGCATTTCTGATGAGCCGGGGCCAAGTTTTGAGGTGTTCTTGTACCAGATGTTTCCCAGGGGGTCGAAACCTTCCAGTCCACCAATGCGTTTAAGTACATTTGCGCAAAGAGTGGCTGCCTCGGCTGAGGTCACTCCGCTTTGTTCACGGAAAGCAGGACTTGCTGCGAGCAGGGCTATCTGTGCCTTGATTGCCTCGGCAATCTTTGCAGACATCAGTCCCTTTGCGTTGTCACCGAACACGAGGTTGTAGTTGGAATAATTCGCACCAAGAACCCTGTACTTTGCTGGGATTTCGTCATTGGTTTTGATGTCCACATAATCCACAGGGAGATATGCCAAGGCGCTGTCACAGTCGGCGAAACACAGCTTCACGCAATCTGCAAAAGAGGCGCGTGGCTGGTTGAAGTCGGAACTACCGTCCTCGGGAGTGGTGAGCAATGGCACGCCGTAGAGTACGCCATCATCAGCATAGCCACCATGAGCCTGCAACAAGTAGTAATAGAGTAGTGCACGCAGACCGTAAGCTTCACCTTTCATGCGGTCGATGAACATCTGCTGCTTTGATTCAGCACTTGGTGCCCACTTCGTTTTTTCCACAATTGTGAGGAAGAGATTGATATACTGGATACCACCCTTGCAATTGTTCCATTGTGACATGGGATTATCTTCTGCCTTCCAACTGCCAAATGTTGCCATATTGTAGTAGGAATTGGTTGTCAAGTTGGATGTGGCATCGTCTGTAGCTATGTCTGTCTGGGTTGTGGTCATGTAAGGAAGACTACCATAGCCGTACATCAGCAGACCATGTGCATAGTCTGATTCCTCCGTCATGTCTTCCAACTGTCGGAAGTTCTCTTTTGCTGGCTCGAACATGTCATCGCACGAGCTTATAGCAAGGAGACCGATGAAATACAATATAATGTGTCTTGTCTTCATTGTCGTGTTTTTTTTAGAGAGTTACCTTAACACCGAGATTGTAGAAACGGGTCTGTGGTGCATAACCAACACTTGTCTCCATCAACTTGCGGTTCTTTGAAATCGTGAGGAGGTCGTTGCCGTTAATATAAACTGAGAGAGCTTGCACCCACTTTCCATCGAACATTTCCTTTGGGAAGTCGTAGGTGATTTGCACCTTGCGGAGGTTGAAACGGTCCGTGCTGTATTTCCAGAATGTGGATGCTGCACCATTGTGTGCCGAAGTCGCTGCAGACAGACGAGGATGAGTGGCGGAAGAAGCTGTCTCTGGAGTCCAACGACCACGTACATTAACTGAGTACTTGTCGTTTTCATCCATAAAGTAATAACTGTTGTTCTTCATTCCGTAAGCGCCATACTGACCATTGCCAAGCATGAAAAGCGTGAAGTTCTTATACTTGAGCGTGAGATTTACGCCAAGGGTGAGAGGCGAACCGAAAGCGCCATTCTTGCCAAGGTCAACCATGTCCTTGCTGTCGATGACCTTGTCGCCATTAACATCCTCGTATTTCAAGTCACCGGGCTGAATCAAACCGCCAATCTTTGATTTCGGGAGTTCTGGCTTCAAAGTGTATTTGCCTGTAGCTTCATCAACATTAAATTCATCAACAGAATAGAAACCCAAACATTTGTAGCCTCGAATGGCGTCGAGGGTATGTCCTTCTACTTTTTGGTATTCCAATCCCGCTTCTACGAGTTCATCGTACTTGGTGTACTCAGTGGTGAGGTAGGTGCCGACAATGCCAAGAGCAGCATGAACCTTGCCAAACTGTTTCTTGAAGGTTACGCTGAAGTCAACGCCCTTGCGGTTTTGGATGTTGTTATTGATGGCAGGCATGAATGTACCACTGTTGAGACCTCCCTGAAGGTGTGAAGGGAATGTTGACAAGTTCTGGACGACAAAGCCATCCATGTCTGTATTGAAGAAGGTGATGTCAGTGCTGATCAACTTGTTGAAGAACGATCCACGAAGGCTGACGGAATATTCCTTGCGATGAATGAAGTCGAGTGCGGGATTGCTACCTACTTGTGAATTGGTAAGATTCACACTTGTACCATCCTTCCATGAGAATCCACTACCACTTTGCGTCCACGTTGGAGAATATAGATAGAAGTCCCTATCACCAAAATAGACATCCATATCCTCATTCAAGTCGCTGTATGAAGCGCTGAGCAACAGGTCGTCAATGAAGCTTCCTTCCAAAAAGCTCTCCTTGGCAATATTCCAGCCGATGGAGAAAGATGGTGAAATGGCTTCGCGATGACCTTTGGGAAGACGTGCGGAATGCACACCTGCCACAGACACATCTGCAAAGTAACGACCCATATAGTCATAACCTGCTTGAAGACCTAAGTTGGCATTTGCATAACGGTGGTATGCATTACTGGCTGTTGTAGTGTACATGTTTCCGAGAAGCATGCCGGTGACATGATGCTTGCCGCCAAATACATGGTCGTAGTCAAAATGACCATTCCATGTGATGGTCTGGCGATATGCAGTGTTTCCCATTGACATGTTGCCTGTCACTACTTCATCGCCCTGCTGAGTGAGCGCCACAATGGCATCCTGTGAATTATAGTTGCTCCAAGTTGGGATGAACACGGCATACTTGTTGTTGTATGAAAGACTATAGCTTGCAGCATAGTCGATTGAGAACAAAGTCTTGAAAGACAATCCCTTTACAAACTTATCCATGTCATAGATGACACCTGCATCGAACTGGAACTGACGACTAACATCTTTTGTCCTTCCACCAAAATAGCAATCAGCAATGACATTTCCTGTTGTGGTTTTCGTTCCTCCAGGGAAATATTTTCCGTTGAGTAGGTTGAGAGACTTGCCAAGGATGGCAAGAGCCTTGGAGGCATTAGGGTCAACCAGGTCGATTGGAATCAATGGTGCCGCGTTTTCAGGGAAGTTGGGACGCATGGTGGCTGCCTCAGCCCAAAAATCTCCCTTGTTCTTGTTCGCATTATAGAATGTAGCGCTTGCATTGGCAAAACCCTTGATTACTTTGTTTACGATAAGATCTACATTACCACGCACGCTGAAACGGTCGGTGTAGTTGTCCTTTGCCGGGCCGAAGTTGATGAGGTCTTCGGTGCGATAGTAGTTGATGTTCGTGTAGAAGTGTGCGCGGGCGCCACCACCCTGAATCTCCAATGTACCTTCTGAGCGGTTGTACATTTTGCGTACATACTCGTCAGAAAAATAGTTGACGTTTGGATAACGATAGGGATTGATGCCTGCAGCATGGTTGTAGATGTCCATCTGGCTGTACTTGGGTTTGTATGGGCTGCCATTGGCACGGGCATCGTTGGCAACGGCTTCATTGTAGAATGTCATGTACTCGGCAGAACCGAGAAACTCTGGGAATTCCTTTGCCACATGGAAGCCGGTGTTGGCATTGGCTACAATCTGAAGGCCATCAACCTTGCCACGCTTGGTGGTGATAAGGATGGCGCCTTTGGCACCCTTGGGGCCATATAGCACCACTGCCTGTGCACCTTTGAGGAAGGTGATCTGCTCGATTTCAGAAGGAAGCACATTGTTGGATGGACGCTTCACACCGTCGATGATGACGAGCGGCATGTTGCTGTTGTCATTGTTGTCAAGACGGTCGTTGTCCATACCCCAAAGGTTGTTGCCATTCCATCCGCCAACAAGAGCATACATGTCTTCAAGGCTACTCGTTGTATAATCCTTCTTCTGCAGCTCTTCCATGTCAATGTATGAAATGCCTCCGAGAAGATGGTCGGGATCCTTGTCGCGGAATGCAACATGGACTTTCTTTTTCGCCACGGTGGTGGTGTCGGCTCCGCCTGTGACCTCGTCAACACTCTGGGCATTGACTGTCAGTGGCGAAACAGCAAACATGGCAAAGAGAAATATGTTTGTTTTTATATTTTTCATAAAAATGTCTTATTAATCATTAATCGGTTGTCGTTAATCATTAATCATTGTCTTACCATCCCGGATTTTGAGCATATCCTTCGTAAAGATAGATATCCTTGTCAGGAAGCGGGAACCAGTAGTGCTTGGATTCAAAACGACGGGTGATCAGCTCTTCCTTGTGGAAGTTGCCAATGTGGGCGTCCTTTGGATCGTGAGTCTTGAACCAGTCGGCTGTTTCCAAACGCTCAAATTCATGAGAGTATTTCATAGTGTATGGAGGCTCTGTAAGGAGGAGCCAACGCTGTAGGTCGCACCAGCGGAAGCCTTCGAATGAAAGTTCCACTGCACGTTCACGGCGTACTTCATCGATGAAGTGTTCCCTGGTGTCGCGAACGTTTGCTACTACATGTTCCATTGGATAATCATCAGAGTTGACACGGTCGCGGAGTGCGTTAATGGCGTCAATGGCAGACAAAGTCATGCAATAATCCTTGTTGCTCAGGTCGCTAACAGAATTTGCCATGGCAGCCCTTGCTTCCGCATACATCAGATAGATGTCAGCAAGACGCATGTAGGGGAGATAGCTTTGGAAAGCATGGTCATAGTCGTACCATTTGTCGCCTTCATTGCACTGGTGGGGTATCAGCTTTTGGATGAAATAGCCCGTGCTGCTTCCATCGGCAATAGAACGCATGGCACCACCAGTGTAAAGGTCGCAATACTCTAATTTCTTCTGGTCAGCGTTCAATGCGTCTGTACTGAGCACATAGTGGAATCCATCGAATATGATGTCGTGATAGAATCGTGGGTCCCTGTCCTTGTATGGATGCTCAGGATCCCAACCAGAGGCAGGGTTCAGCACATATTCACCGTTACGTACAAGATAGATAGGCTGTCCGTTTGCCATTCCGTATTGGTCTATGACGTTTGCTGTGGGGTGATGGATGATCTTGTCATGAGCCACAAGACCTGCCACTTTAGGACCGAAAATCTTTGCACAGTTCCAGTTGGCGGCATTGACGCCAGGATAAGCACCACGGAAGATGGCCTCACAAGAACCAGGATAGAGCCAACTCTGCCTGTGGGTGTAGAATATGTCAGAGTAGTTGGTCTCTGCATTATCATCCTTCGTGTGATTGTAGAGGTCGGAATACTTGTACTCGGCAAGCTTGTAGGTTACGGAACCTCTGTTGACCAAGTCAAGCGCCTTGCCGAGAGCCTCTGCGGCTTTCTTGCAATATTCCACGTCATAATCGTATGTCTTGCCGTTGGAACTTGCGCCTAAAAGCTGTGCTACACCACCATTCTTGGTCTTCTCAAACTCCTTCATGAGTGGGGAACCTGCCCAGAGGTAGCACTTGCCAAGGTAACAAAGCGCCATGAATCCGTTGACACGCAAGTCGTTCTTTCCTATAGTCTGCATACCGGCGAGAGTCTCGTCCCATGCTGCTGGATCCAAAGGAAGAAGGTCGTACGCTCTTTCGAAGTCTTCTGCACAGCGGTCAGCACATTCTTGGAAAGAAAGGCGTGGAAGTTCTGGTATCTCTGTAGCATCAAAAGCTTTGTCAATGTATGGAAAACCACCGAAGTAGCACATCAGTTCGAAGTGCCACCATGCACGGAAGAAATACATCTGTCCAAGCAACAGGTCACGCTCTTCGTCCGTGCCAACAAGTGACTTGATGTTCTCAATACCCATGTTGCACTTGCGGATGCAGTACCATGAGTTGTTCCAAAGTGATTGCTCTCTACCATTATAATTATTACCCATAAGCCAGCATTGGTTGTTGCTCAACCAGTTGCGGTAGTTGCCAAGGTCAACTTGGTGGTCCATGTGTGCGTAGCCTTCAGGGTTGTGAACGGCATCATCACCAAAGTTCCAGGCAGTACAATAATTGCACTTCTCCTTATCAGGAATCAGATTGTAGATTTCCTCAATATATCCCTGGAAATTGCGGTAGTTCTTGAATGCCTCATCCTCTGCCACTATGGCCTCAGGATCCTTGTCGAGCCAGTCGCTGCAAGATGTTAAAGAGGCAACGCCAGCGACAAAGAGCAGCGAACCACATAAAAGGGCTTTTATATTGTTATAATATTTCATATCGATATTCGCTATTAAAGGTAAAGCTTAAATCCTAAGTTATAACGTCTGACAGTGGGGTAGGCACCACCACTACCACTCCATCCGTAGTTGCTCTCGCGGTCGTCAGGCATCTTTGTGATAAGGAAGAGGTTGTTGCCATTAAGGTAAACCTTCAGGCTTGTGAAACCAAGTTTCTTGATCCACCCCTTTGTCCAAGTGTAAGCCACTTCCACGTTCTTAAGACGGAAGTACGAGCCGTCGAAGAGGAACTGAGTACCGTTGTTGTAGGCAACCTGGGTGTTGAAGCGTGGCACTACGACCTCACCTCCACCATCATCTGGATTCCACCACTTGCCTGTATCATATACTGTAAGAAGCTGGTCTGGGAAGGATGTGAGTGTTACGTCACGGGTGACACCTGTCACACCATACAGCTGTGCAAACATGCTCCAGCCCTTCCATTCCCAACCGATAGTGGCATTGTAAGTATGTTCCGGAGTTCCTGTGTAGCCGTAAGGAGCCTGGTCGTTGGTTTCGTCAACTACACCATCGCCATTGAAATCTACGATGTAATGGTCGCCAATGAGCACCTGTTCGTCACTTGTCTGACGTTCCGGGGTGCTATAGAGTTCGTCGTATGTACCTATAAAGCCGTTGTCAATGAACGACACGTATTGTCCTTGAGAATAACCCTTAGCCTTGCGGTAAGCTGGAATCAAGGCGGGGTCGTCCTTCAACTTGATTACGTTATGGGCATAGGTGTAGTTGGTATTTGCCCAAAAACGCATGCCATTCTTCAACACCTTGTTGAAACGAACTTCAACTTCGAAACCTTGGTTCTTGATTTTTCCCTTGTTGATGTCAGGAGTTTTTGCTGCACCGTAGTATGAGGGCACTGAACGGTCTCTACCATATATAAATATGTCATAACGGTCATCGCGGAAATAGTCGAAACTACCTGCAAACATACCACCAAGGAAAGCATAGTCGAAACCGATGTTCTTCTTTTGTACTGTTGCCCAGCGAAGGTCGGGGCTGGCGACGCTGGATTCCTTGTATCCTGTAAATATACTGTTTGTTGCGTCAAGGTTCATGGTGAAAGGACCAATTACGGACCAGGTTGTGAGGTATGCCCAACGATCACCTGCACTGTCATCACCAATCTCACCGAGAGAAGCACGAATCTTGAACATGTCAATAATTCTCTTGTCCTTCAACTTTTTCATGAACTTTTCTTCCGAGAGCATCCAACCTAAAGCTCCTGAACAGAAGAAAGCAAAGCGGTTGTCGGGAGAGAACTTCTGTGAACCGTTGTATGCTCCGTTAAACTCTGCGAAATACTTGCTCATCAAGCTGTATGTTGTACGGAAGACCCAGTCTTCGCGACGGAACTCGAGGTCGGCATTACCTGCGTTGTTGCGACGTTTCCAGTTTCCCATCAACGACACGTCATGTACGCCAAATTGACGGCCCCAGTAGAGTTGGAGTGACATTTCCGTTGCACGGCTTGTAGAGCCGACGCGACCTGCTTCATGGTTCCAGTCGCGCTTCTCAAAGAAATCAAAACCTGTTTCTGCAAAAATTTCATTCTCAAAAAGAAGTTGGCCGTTTTCAGGTATGATGTATGCGGTATTGTTTACGTGACCACCGCCAGCGGCAGAAATACCACGGTTGCTCTCATCGAACTGGTTATCCCAAGAAATCGTACCACGTGCTTTGAGACCCTTGGTAATAAAATCGAGATTCTGCTCGAGTGTGAAGTCAGTGAATATGCGGGTTATGGTCTTCTGTTCAAAACCTGATGTTGCAACGCTCATGGGAGAGTTCACCATGTTGGAAGCTGCCAATCTGGAATAACCCCAAGCGCCATTTGCAAACCTGACAGGGTAAACGTTTGGCGGCATACGATAAGCACCTGCCCATTGTTGCTGCTGGAAGAACTCACCATTGTTCCCATAATAAAAACGTGGAGTCTTCTGCTGGGCATTGGAACCTGCCAGACTGACCTGTAACGTAGTGGTATTGGTAATCTGGAAGTCAAGGTTTGAGCGTACATTCAAACGATTGTATGAATAGCCACCTTCATAACCCTGGTGGTTTTCCCAAATCTTTGTCATGTCACCTTCATTCTGGAAGTCGAAAGACACGAAATATTTCACAAACTTTGTACCACCCCTTATGTTGAGGTTTGTATTATAAGAAAAGGTGTATTCCTTGAACATCTCATCCTGCCAATCCACGTTTGGATAACGTTCTGCCTGGCTGTAGTCACCGAGGTAGTTGCCGTCAGCATCATAGTTAGGCTTTACTGTATGGTCCTGATTGCGGAAGTTGTTGATGAATGTCTGTGGACGATAGTATGCCCAAGAAGCTGCGCCACCTAATGCGAGCTCATGTTCGATAGCCTGGTTGCGCAACATATAACCATCGTATGCGTCGTATTTGCGTGGGAGCTTTGATACAGCCTTCAAAGTTGCGTTGAAGCCAACATCGATTCTTGCCTTGCCATCATAACCACGCTTTGTTGTGATAAGGATGACACCGTTTGCACCTTCCACACCATAAACGGCAGTGGCAGATGCGTCCTTCAAGACAGAGATGGTTTCTACGGATGTTATATCAACTGACTTAATCTCACGTTTCACACCATCCACGAGGATAAGAGGCTGAGCATCCTGGTTCCATGCTGCTGCACCACGAATGTAGATTCGTGGGTCTTCCTCACCAGGCTGGCCGGTAGAAGCAATGGTGGCGATACCCGGGAGGTTACCAGTGAGGGCTGCACCGACACTACCAATACCAGCTGCTCGTTCAAGTACTTCACCCGTGGTCTGCGTAATGGCACCCACCACAGATGCTTTTTTCTGTTGGCCGTAGCCTACTACTACGACTTCTTCCAGCTGGGCATCGTCAGCAAGCGCTACCTTGATGTCGCGTTGCTTGGCGACCCTGATTTCCTTTGTTGCCATACCTACATAGGAAATCACCAGCACCGATTGCTCTGAAGGCACCTGCAGCTGGAAGTTACCATCGATATCAGTCACCGTTCCAAGGGAAGGTTGTCCTTTCACTACTACCGAGGCTCCAATCAAAGGCTCCAAGGCGCTATCTGTGACAGTACCCCTCACCGTGACACCATTCTGGGCATACAGCATAGTGCTGAATGTGAATAGCATCAAAATAGCGGGGATCGTCTGTCTAATCAGCTGCATTAGATCCTTAGATTTTGACAGATTTTGATTCATAAGTAATGCTATAATTGTGGTTAGTTAATTGTATAAAAAGTAAAGCATAGGTATTACAGGGGACAAAAGTATGAAAAAATAACCAAATTATCACATTATGGGTGTTTCATTTTCTTTAGATTTTACAACATACGTAAACAATCATGTTAAAAAACAAGTTCTATTGCCTTTATAGCCGCTAATCCTATATGTTACACCAAAAATAATATGGAAGTGCACTCACACCTTACTTTTATGTAGTAATCTTTGCTTCGTTAGGCATATTTCAAGGAGAGTGGAGCCAAAACTTTACACCAAGAAAACATATTACAATAGAATTTCTTTTGAAAATTTGGAAAATCGAGATGTCTTTTTTACCTTTGTAAATACATATTAATATACACGTACATAGTATTAATTAATGTGCTTAAAATGGGATTATGATTAGCGAATATCACCAAAACTATCATGTTTATGAAAATAAAGAAAATCTTGATGACAATCTGCCTTGCTTCAGCCATGATGCAGTTGCAGGCCACAACGCGTGATGCCATGAGAACTGATGACAACACTGCAAACCCTCTGCTGCAACAAAGCTCTTTGCCGTTCGGAGCACCCGATTTCAGCAAAATCAAATATTCAGACTATCTGCCTGCATTCGAGGCAGCCATCAAGCAAAAGCGTGACAATATCAAAAGTATCGTTGAAAACAAGAAAAAGGCGACGTTTGAAAACACAATTTTGGCATACGAACAAAGTGGGGAACTGCTCGATAGAATTTCAAGCATCTTCTATGCACTTGTCAGTGCAGACAAAACAGAAGAGATAGCTGCTATTGAGAAGAAAGTCACACCCATGATTACGGAATTGGAGAACGAGATAGTGTTCGACAAGGCATTGTTTCAGCGCGTCAAATATGTCTATGACCGACAGTACAAATCATTGAAAGGTGAAGACAAGAAATTATTGGAGGAAACATATAAGGACTTCGTACGTTCGGGTGCCTTGCTTGATGACGACAAAATGGCGCGCATGAAGGAGATAAACTTGCGCATAGCCGATCTGCAGCAAAATTGGGGCGACCTGTTGCCAAGTGCAACAAACAACTCCGTGGTGTGGGTGAACAGCAAGGAGGAACTTGCAGGACTAAGTGATGCTGATATTGCCCAATGCAAGAAAGATGCCGAAAGCCGTGGAGGAAAAACTCCTTATTGCATCGTAATAATCAATACCACCCAACAGCCTATCCTCACCAATCTTGAAAACAGGCAGTTGAGAAAAAGAGTATATGAGGCTTCCATACACAGGGCAGACGGCACAAGGTCGTTCAATACATTCCCCATCGTGGTGGAGATAGCGCAGCTCAGGGCAGAAAAGGCAAGGCTTATGGGATACAAGAACTACGCCTCGCTGTCTTTGGAGAAGACAATGGCAAAGACCACCGAGCAGGTGGATGCTTTCCTGAAGCAGTTGATAAAGGAATACACCCCCAAGGCAAAGGAAGAGACCATGGCGATACAGCAGTATGCACGCAAGATGGAAGGGGCGGAAATAGATTTGCAACCTTATGACCGATTCTATTATTCGGCAAAGATGAAGAGGGATGCCTACAATTTCTCGGATGAAGAGGTGAAACCTTATTTCAATATCGACAGTGTGCTGGTGAATGGCGTGTTCTATGCTGCCAACAGGGTCTATGGACTGAATTTCAAGCAGAGGAATGACATTCCAGTGTATCATCCCGACATGAAAGTATATGAGGTGACAGACAAGGATGGAAAGACATTGGCTATCTTCTATAACGACTATTTCCGCAGGCCCACCAAGAGGGGTGGGGCTTGGATGAGCTCGTTTGCAAAACAATGTGGACTGCGACAGCAGATACCGCTCATCTTCAATGTGTGCAACAACGCAAAAGCTCCTGAAGGACAGCCGTCTCTTCTGACATGGGATGAAGTGACAACATTGTTCCATGAGTTTGGGCATGCCCTGCATGGCATTTTGTCAAACTGCAAATACAATACATTGAGTGGCACCGCTGTGGCACGTGACTTCGTGGAAATGCCATCCCAATTCAATGAGTTCTTCGCTTCCGTGCCTGAAATATTCGACCATTATGCCAAACATGCGGTCACGGGAAAGGCTATGCCTGCCGACCTGAAGGAGAAAATGCTCAAGTCTATCAATTTCCAACCAGCATACGCCTTGGGAGAAAATCTTGCCGCCACATGTCTCGACTTGGAATGGCACAAATTGGCATACGAAGACATTCCTACAGCACAATATGCGCCTGCTTTCGAGATGGCTGCGCTGAAGAATGTCGGGATGTATGACGAGCAAATACCTCCAAGATATTCCACTTCCTACTTCAACCATGTGTGGGGTGGTGGATACGCAGCAGGGTATTACAGCTACCTCTGGACGGAAGTGCTGGCTGCCAATGTGGCTGACTACTTCAAGGCTCACGGACCATTGGACCCAAAGGTGGGACAAGACATGCGCGACAAAATCCTTAGTCGTGGAAACACCAAAGACCTTATGGAGATGTTCACCGACTTCACCGGGATGAAGTCGCCGGATGCCTCTTCTTTATTGAGGGCAAGAGGCTTTTGATGGATTCTTCAATATGTCAATTATTGAGCATTTGTAATGGCAGATGCGACATTTATTGTGTCTATACGCTATTTTTGTCGCAATACAAAGCTGTTTGTCGTAATAATTGCGATATTTATGGGCAATAAATGATTCGTGTTTTTCATAAATAATAGTACTTTTACACCGTCAAAACGAAATGCCGTCAAAACGTTATATCGTTATACCGTCATACCGTTATACCGTCATACCGTAAAAACGTCAAACCGCAATACCGCAAAATAACAAATAAAAGACTACTAACTATGATAAAGAAAATAATGACATTGGCAGCCATCTTCATGCTCTGCGTGATGGGTACTCAAGCTCAAGTGCTAAAAGGTGCTGATTTGGAGAAATATGCAAAGCAACGTTATGGTGATAGGTGGGTGGATGCTGCAACGAACCTTGCAAGCAGTCTGGTGCTTGACAAGAATCAGAGCCTCACTTATCAGGAAATCATAGAGGCACCAGGCAAGACCAAGTCACAACTCTATGTGGCACTGAATTATTGGGCTACTGCCACCTTCAAGGACAAGCAGGCAATAACGCTTAACGACAAGGATGCTGGTTGCATCATAATCTCTTCCACCTTGAAAGATATAGCCGAACACACTGGCACCATCAATAGCTATTCGGTTAGCATCACGCCTGTGATAAGAATTGATATTAAAGATGGCAGAATACGTGTCACCTTTACGGTGCAAAACTATGACATTCTGCGTGATATCTCAGGAGGTTTCCTTAGTGGACTAGTCACAAATGTGGATGACCGCACCTATGGGGATTCAAAACGCAAGGCTGAAGACAAGACCAATGCCAATTTGTATGACGAACAATGGGAGATAGCCAGGCACTATCCTTTTGTGGATAAAGACCCGCAAAAACGTACTTGCTCAAAGGCTCTCGTGATGACACACGCTTATTCCAATGCCATCATGGACAAGGTGAAAGAGGCTGTGCGGAATGGGTTGGTCGGAAATGATGATGATAATTGGTGAGGCTTTGTATCCGTGTGGAAACATGCAAAACGCTTTTTAACACATGAAATTTGTGTCTATCGCAAAATGTGCGTAACTTTGTATGATTTTCATTCAGATTACAAATAAAGCCTAAACCTATGAAGAAAGTATTGCTTTTAGCATTTTGCTTGGTCGTAAGCTCAAGCATCATGGCGCAAAGCGCAGTGGAGTTGCCAAAACCAGATGTCACCAAACTTGGAATGTCGGTGGGAGAAGCACTGAAGACACGTCGGTCATATCGTGAATACAAGAAAGACAAAGCCATTGACTTGGCAACCTTGTCAACCATTCTCTGGGCTGCTTGTGGCATCAGCGACCCTGCTTCAGGAAAGATTACGGCACCATCTGCCATCAACATGCAAGACATCAAGGTGTATGTCTGCTCTGAAAAGGGAGTTTGTCTTTATAACCCCAAGGCAAATACGCTAACTCCTGTGTCAGACAAGAACTTGCTGGAGTCTTTGGCTGCTGGCCAACCTTTTGTCAAGGACGCGCCATACACGCTACTGCTTGTTAGCGACCAAAGCAAGGCAAGGCGCCAAAACAGCCATTATGGAGACATTGACTCAGGCTACGTCTCACAAAACATCTACCTGGCATGTACAGCTCTTGGCATGCGCACTGTGGCAAGGGCGATGATGGATCAAGACGCGGTGAGAAAGGCACTTGATTTGCCAGAAGATGTGATAATCGAACTCAATCATCCAATTGGTTATTAAATCAACCACTTTTATATTGCAAAAACAGGCAATGGCAATGGCAATGGCTGTTGCCTTTGCCTTTTGCTTGTTATCTTGATTACTTACTAACTTGTTGATTATGAAGTTTTTTATTTCTTTTTTAGGACTAATTGCACCTATTTTTGTCAATGCACAAGAACTAAGACTCAACGACCTCGACTACTTCGAGCGGCAAGGTGTCAACATATTGGTGTTCAGCAATAGTTTTAATGGTGGGTTCAACGATGAGAAAAACTCAGGTATTGAAATCATACATCATGGGGTGAGAACCGTGCAAGGTGGAGCCGTGAGGCTGAACAACACACCCGAACAGTGGGACCTTGTTCCGAAAATGACTGAGAGGATAGTTGACCGAGAGAAGAACAAAATGAGGGCACCATAGCCGGCAATACTCAGTACATCATCTTTGGTTCTGCCCTGAAAGACATCGTGAATGGTAAAAAATGATGTATTTAGGCAAAGATGATACATAAAAAGGAAAAAGCCATTTCACCGCCAATGTTAGAGGAGTGAAATGGCTTTTTCTTGTTATTTAAGTTTCACCACTTCTATCAGCTTAACCTTGAATATTAGGGCTGAATGGGGAGGGATGTTCTTTGAACCCTCTTCTCCGTAGCCCAATTGCCAAGGCACATATATTTCCCAGGTGGAACCTTCTGGCATTTGCGTTAGGGCATTCTGCAAGCCTGGGATAACGTTAGAAACGGCAAGCTCCATGACATCCTTGCCCCAATGTGATTCCACAACTTTCCCATTGGTAAGTCTCAGGTCAAAGTTCATCTTCACACGCTTGCGCTTGTTGGGCTTGTCGCCTTTGCCTTCTTCCAGCACCTTGTATTGGATGCCGTTGGCTTCCACAACTCCTTCTTTCAACTTGTTTTCTTCCATCCAGCGGTCAGCGGGGAAGGTGTCTCGCTCTACTGCCAAAGTGTCTTTCTGTTCCTCTGGAGCAGGTGTTTCTTCGGCTTTCTTGTTGTCGCTGCCGCATGAGGCAAATGCTATCAAGCATGCTGATGCAATCAGATAAATGAACTTTTTCATGGTTTGTTGGTTGTTTTGTTATAAACATGTAAGAAGACGTGCAAATTTAAGTATTTTTTCTGAATGTTAATGGTAGAGAAGAAAAATAATTGTTCTTGGTCTTTTTTCCTCAATAGTTTTTTGGGAAAAAAGGCAATATGTCTTACCTTTGTACAATGATGCGAAAAATTTTCGTCATAATGCTCTTTTCCGCACATTAAACCAACTGTTTTTCTTAATATTGTAAATTTTTATGAATAACATCAATCGACTTTTCATTACATTAGTCTTGTTGTTGACTATGACGGTCAACATTCATGCTCAGCAAGATTACGAAGAGGAAGCCAAGGCAAGGACTTGGTATGCAGATAGGTGTGGTGATGCACTTGCTGACTTCAAACAAGTCAGGAAAAATCCCAAGAGCCTGCCTCAGAAGTTCACCATCTTCCAATATCAGAAAGCTTCACCTTTTGGATATGCGTTGGTCATTGCCAATACCGAGGAGAGCGAACTCATAATGTTCACTCCTGATGGAGGAAAGCTAAAAGCTCAGATTATAGGCAAAGACATTCTGCAAGGTGATTATTATTGGGATGGGATAAGCGACTTGGGGCGCAACCGCACAAAGAACACTGACATAACAAAGAAGGAACGCCCTCTTCCCGTGCGCAATCCCGTCAAAAAATCTAATGTATTCGAGGTGGTTGTTGAAGAAGGGGAGAAAATACCTGATATCGATGCATACAACCAAATGATTTTCAAGCCCCACAAGAACAGCGTCAGACTGGCAAACCAGAATAAAGTATATGAGACCAATGAGGATGGCGTTGCCACCAAGGACAGGATGGAATATATCTTCAAACTCTCTAATCCATCGGTGATGCCCAAGATGTTCAGGGGCTATGAAGATGAGGAAATGTGTCCTTGGGTGGTGAAGAGCAGTTTTTTCAACAAGCATTCATTACTGCAATACAGCCGCTGGAAGGGAGGGGAGATGGTAAAGAAAGCCACTCCTGACGTATGTCGCATCATTAGCGATTATTACGGAGGAAGAAAGATAAAGGACTCCCGCTGGTTGGCAACTTTGGAGTCGGGAGAGCGCTCTTTCTATGTCGTGCAGTTTGAGCATAAGAATACAGATGCCTTGGCAGCGCTGGTAAGCGTTGGTAAGGGCATGGTGAATTCTGTATGGGAATTTCATGGAGAAATAGACCCCAACAACTATGATTCTTTCCAGTCGATATGGTTTGTTGATGATGAAGGTGACTTCATGCCTCATTCACCAGAGATACATTGCATCGTGGAAACTGAGGAAGGATTGGAATTGTATGTACGACTGTTTGGAGGTGAGAGCGTGCAATACTATGTCCTGCGTGAGATAGGGCCGGTGTTGATGGAGATTCAATCCGACTGCTGGGTGTATGTATGGGATTGACCTGTCTTCCTCACTGGGTCGCATGTCAAGTCACATCCTAACTTCTTGAGGATTTTCCTGTCTATCTCGCTCAACATCACAGTGCAGTGTATTTGAGCGCCACGCAGCTGTGGAAGGCTTTCCAAAGCACGGCGGCAGTTGCTGTCGTGTGGAGAGAGAACGGAGAGGGTGACGAGCACCTCGTCGGTATGTAGTCGTGGGTTTCGCCCTCCCAAGTATTCTATCTTGGTCTTCTGGATAGGCTCTATCATGCTTTGTGGTATCAACTTCACTTCATGGTCTATGCCTGCCAAGTGCTTGGTCACGTTGAGAAGTAGTGCTGCACAACAACCAAGCAAGGGGCTGGACTGTGAGGTGATGATGGTGCCGTCGGTTAGTTCAATGGCAGCTGAGGTGTGTCCGCTTTTTTGTTTCCGCTCGTTGGCGGCAACTGTGCAGCGGCGGTTGGCTGTGGTGATCTTCAGCTGGTTGAACAGCATCTGGATCTTGTGAACTTCGCTGTCGTTGCATGCTCCGTCTGCCAATTTGTTGGTGGCGGTATAGTAACGGCGTATGATCTCGTCTTCGGATGCCTTGCAGCATACGTCGTTGTCGCTGATGCAGAAACCAACCATGTTCACACCCATGTCGGTGGGGGACTTATATGGGGATTCTCCATATATGCCTTCAAAAAGTGTGTTGAGAACGGGGAATATCTCAATGTCACGGTTATAGTTCACTGCCACCTTGCCGTAAGCGTCAAGATGGAAAGGGTCTATCATGTTCACGTCGTTCAGGTCGGCAGTGGCTGCCTCGTAAGCGACGTTGACAGGATGTTTCAGTGGGAGACTCCATACAGGGAACGTCTCGAATTTGGCATAGCCGGCATGTACTCCACGTTTGTTTTCCCCATACAGTTGGCTGAGGCATACTGCCATCTTGCCACTGCCTGGACCAGGTGCGGTGACAATCACCAATGGTCGCTCGGTCTCAACAAATTCATTCTTGCCAAAGCCTTCGTCGGACGCTATGAGGGCTACGTTGTGTGGATAGCCGTCTATGAGATAGTGGATGTATGTCTTGATGCCCATACGCTGAAGCCTTAGACGGAAAGTGTCTGCCGAACGCTGACCTTTGTAGTGGGTTATGACCACAGAGCCAACCATGAAGTTGCGATCCATAAAGGCACTGCGAAGACGGAGCACGTCCTCGTCGTATGTGATGCCAAGGTCGGCACGGGTCTTGTTGGCTTCTATGTCTTCTGCACTGATAACGATTATTATCTCAATGGTTTCTCTCAACTGCTGAAGCATGCACAGCTTGCTGTCGGGTTTGAAACCGGGGAGCACGCGAGACGCATGATGGTCGTCAAACAACTTACCCCCTAATTCCATATACAGTTTTCCACCAAATTGGGCTATGCGCTCCCTAATGTGCTCGGACTGAATCCTTACATATTTGTCATTGTCAAAACCTATTTTCACCATGTTCTTTGAATAATTTGGATGCAAAAGTAATAAAAAGATTGCAAAAACATATATTTTGCTTACAATTTATTCTGTTGCAAGGTGGAAGTTTTTTTCTGTCATATTCGCTTTTTGTGCAAGACTGTAGGGACTGCAAGAGAAGTTTTTTGCCGTCAATGGTGCAATAATAAGCCGTACGTTTTACATGCTTGGTATGTTGACAGAAACCTTGGTTTCTTGTTATGGTATGATAATTTTCTTCTTTTGATTGTTGTAATTTACTATGTAAATGCCTGTTGGTAGGTTGAATTTCCCATCTGTAGGCCATTGCGAAAGGCGTTCCACCACCATGCCGGTCAATGTGGATACCATGATGCAGCCATTGTATGAACCTATGGGTGTAAAAATACTCGACTCGTCAGAAACCACACGTAACTGTCCTTTTGTAAACAGTTGGGACGTATCCCATGCCAACCCTTCGTCAGGTATTTCTGGTTCTATGGATGTGAATGTTCCAGCATAACTGCTGGCTGAAAGCAATGAGAAGACATCACCTGCTTGCAATTTCCCATCAACAACATCTATATGGAGTGTGCCATTGGTGGTGAGCTTGCCTTGGCATACCAGTTTGTCGTTAGTCTTGTACTGACGGTTGATTTCCATGTAAAGATGGCTGCCAGCATTAAATGTGACATTGTTCTTCGATGTCAGTGTTCCTATTGCAAAATCGCCTGGAGCAATGCTGCCACCCTGCAGCACAACAACTGGTGCTTCTGTAGTGCCTCGCCCTGCAAGTATTGCTCCATTGCATACAGTGTATTGTCCTGGGGTGAAATATGTGCCGGTATGGTCTTTGTCCTTACTGTGAGTGCCATTCAATATCAATGTGCCACCTTCTATGCGTGTGGTGCCCCGATGTCTGCATGCTCCGCTAATGCGCCAATAACCTTCACCCTCTTTTACAATGTTCGTCTCGCCAATGCGGCTTGAATGTTCTATGCCATTGGTGATTTTTCCGCTGAAAGTGGCATCTGTTCCCAAACCACCAATGCGCCATGTCACCTTGCCACCGTCTTTCTTTATGAATGTGCAGGCGAGAGTCGTGGAGGATGTTCCTGATAGTGCTCCGATGGAATAGGTCTTTTCGTTAGTTCCACTACGCATCTCAAGATTGCCTTGAAGGTCAAGGTGGGCATTGGGAAGACCTCCGTATGTGGCATTGTCCACATAGAATTGGTTGCCTTGTGAGCCCGTTTGCTTGGCTGTCACAGTGCCATAGAATTCACGCCAGTCGCCTTGATAGAATTCACGAAGGTATTCCACCTCAAGAATTAAGTTGCCTGTGCCGCTGAATTTGTTTTTTATGTAGTTGCGTTGCCCAATGTGTAGGTAACTTGTGTTTTCTCCTTCCACGACAACAGGGAAATTGATGATGCCTTCTGCTGCATTGTCGCCACCGGTTATCTCAAGACGTCCTCCTTGGAGATGAAGTGTGCCTCGTAATTGCGGATTGTTTCCTATAACATCCTTACCTTGGATGGATAATGTGCCTCCTTTGACTGTTGTGGCACCTGTGTGGGCAAGAGTTCCCAATGGAATGACAAATGTTCCGTTGCCGGATTTCACGAAGTCACCTTCTCCGGTTATAGTTCCGTTTTGTGTTAGTTTTGTGCCGGCATTCACAATGTCGATTGTCGTGCTGCCTGTCAGTGTCACTTCCTTGTTGGTTGTGGCAGAAGAACCTGTATATCTGACGGTGCCGCCATTCCACACCCAAATGGGGGATGAGCCGATAGGACTGGCTTGTCCTGTGATGCCAATTTGGGCAATTTCGAGCGTGCCTTCCCATAGCACTGTGCTGCCGCTATAAGTGTTTTTGCCTGTGAGTCTGAGCGTTCCGCTTCCAGACTTGCCCAACTGTCCTATGCCTCCTATTACTCCGTCTATCTGATAGTCGAGGTCGCCTTTTACCAAGATGCTCTTGGGCCGTACAGTATTTGTGATGCTGATGGCATGCTGGTTTCCTGTTTCATCGAATAGCACGCTTTGGCCGTCTGAGTAATTGGTGGATTTGCCATTGGTGTCAGACCAGTTTGCTGTTTGGGTGTCCCATTCTTTTGACTCTGTTCCTTTCCACACCACATCTGCCTGGTATTGGCTGGGAGGTGTCACGTCGGCTGGTTGTGAGCTTGTGGTGGCATTTATGGAGTTGGAGTAGCCTGAATAGTCTTTGCCATCGTAAGCCCTTACGCGAAAGGTGTAATTGGTCATGGGGTGAAGACCATCCACGCGGTATATGTTTTGGTTGGCTTCTGTACGGCCTATTTCCACATATTGACCATCTATCTGTTGCTCAATGCAATAGACGGTCTCGTTGTCGGTAACATCGCGCCATTCCAATAACAATGCGTCGGATTCACGCTTTTCTACATGTAGCGACAACGGTGTCTTCAAGAAATACTGTGATTGTGATTTGTCTATGCTGTTTATGTAATGCTCTATGTTTGTATATCCGTCTTCTTGTATTGTCATGGCATCGTTGGCGCAGTCGTCGGTGCCGTTTTCTTGTTCCCACCAGTCAGGCATGCCGTCTCCGTCGTTGTCTGAAATGCGTTGCCCTGGCCACATGTTCCATCTGTCGGGAGAATCGATGTCGAGAGTGTGCTCGTCGCTTATGATATCTCCTTTCAAGCCAAGCGATTTAACGTCAGAAATCAACAGCCAATCCAGGTTGTCACGATAGGGTAGGGACGCGCCCACTGTGGGAAGCAAATCGTCAAGAAGGTTGGTGGAAGCAGTTGTGGGGAGTGATGGGTAATCGAAAGGTGTGGTTGCAAATGTGGGACCGCCTTGAAATTCGCTGCGTTCGATACGTCGAGGTGAGAAAGTGCCATCATGGTTGCCATCTATCATGTTGTCGCTCTCATAGATGTTGTATCTGCTGTTGGCTCCGCTGAAGGCATTGCTCTTTCCTGTGGGACCTGTGATAAACAGGTTTCCCACAGCGTTGGCCTGAGATGAGCCTTCAGAGTCTCCTCCCATAATGTATGCTGCTGTCTTCCAGTTATATACGATATTGTTAACATACTGGTGACGACCTTTGAATTTAGGATTGCGTGTGTCGTTGTGAATGTACAAGGTTCGATAGATGGTCACACCACCATCAGTCTGAATAAGTCCACCGGCAGAATGGCTTAGAAGGCCTTGGCCGATTATGCAGTTCTGAATCGTTATGTTTTGAGGTCCTTGACCGCTTATGGAGAATGTTTCATCGCGTCCCCAAGAAACAGAACAGTGGTCGAATATCATGTCGTGACCTGAGGCGAGGGTCAATGCGTCTTCGCCTGAACTGCCTACAATACCCATGCGCACTCTAAGGTAACGGCAGATGGTGTTGTTGGCATTGCTGAAAGACAAGCCGTTGCCATATAGTGTGATGCCTTCGCCAGGTGCTGTCTGTCCTGCTATGTAGAGGTTGCTGCTTACTGCCACACGCGACTGTAGTCGGATGACGCCTGACACATCAAAGACGATGATGCGGTTGGGCTTGCTCACCGCATCTCGGAACGAGCCGTTGCCAGTGTCGTTTAGGTTTGTCACGTGATATACGCTACCGCTGCGCCCTCCCGTGGCATGTTTGCCGAAGCCCTCGGCACCGGGGAAAGCAAGAGGTTGTGCTTGCAACTCAAAAGCGGCTACATTCATCAAGCACAACAACAATGTCAAAGTGTATTTCTTCATGTGGCTGTTGATTTTCTGCAAATTTAATAATAATGATTCTAATAGATGGCGTTTTGGATAAAAATGATGACTATTTTGAATACTTGATGGAAGTTTCATTTCTTATAACCTGAGTGTTTGAAAGCCTATGATGTTGGCAAATCACCCAAAAGACCATTCAAATCATATAAAAAATGCTAATTTCTTCCCGATTTGCTCATTTTTTACTACTTTTGGGCTGAAAATCCGAAGAAGAGAATGAATATTGCGAAATTGATACTCCTGCTACTCATGATGACACCCATCGTAGTGGATGCCCAGAAAGTAGTGCAAGGCACTTGTACCACCAAGGATGGTGCCACATACACGGGCGAAATGGTGGGCAACAAGCCTCATGGAAAAGGGGTTGCTAAATATAAGAATGGCGACGTATATACAGGCCAGTATGTGAAAGGGAAAAGGCAAGGCTATGGTGTATATTCCTTTTCCGATGGTGAGAGATATGAAGGAGAGTGGCTCATGGACCAACAGCATGGACGTGGAACCTTCTATTTCATGAACAACAACAAGTACGTAGGCCTTTGGTACAAGGATTATCAAGAAGGAAAAGGCGTGATGTACTACTATAATGGCGACGTCTATGACGGACAGTGGTCACACGACAAAAGAGAGGGCAACGGCAAATATACTTTCTCCACAGGACAATACTATGAGGGACAATGGAAGAACGACATGAAAAACGGGTATGGTGTGTTCAACTGGGGAAAAGGAGTTTATTATAAAGGATATTGGCTTGACAACGAACGCTCGGGAAAAGGCACCAATTTCTATGAGGGAGGTGACAAATATGTTGGCTTGTGGCAAAAGGACCTGCCCAACGGAAAAGGTGTATATACTTTCAACAATGGCGATGTCTATGAGGGAGAGTATATCAAAGGTGAGCGCACTGGCATGGGAACAGTGAAATATCACGACGGAGACTCTTATACCGGAAGATTCCTTGAAGGAGACAAGTCGGGAAGTGGAACATACTATTGGAAAAATGGGGATGTTTATACCGGACAGTGGATAAAGGACAAACAGAATGGCACTGGAAGACTCGTCAAGAAAAATGGTGACAGGTATGAAGGAGAGTACCGAGACGGAAAGTTCGAGGGTGTGGTAACCATCCATTTTCATGACGGAACCAGGTTCAAGGGCAATTTCCATCGTGGCATCAGGCATGGGAAGTGCATTGAGGAAACTCCCGACGGAAAACGGTTTGAAGGTTCGTACAAGAATGGCGAGCGCGACGGGAATTTCGTGGAGAAAAACAAAAATGGACAAATTGTAGCTCGTGGATATTACAGAGACGGACAACGATTTGAAGAATGAATATGATCAACTACAAATAACTGACAATTATGATTATAGACACTTTGCAGAATTTAGAGATGTATGCTGTCTTGAACCCTTTGTTTGCTGACGTGGTGAAGTTCCTCAAAGAGAATGACCTTGAAGCAATGGAGCCTGGCAAGCATGTCATCAAGGGAGACGAATTGTTCGTGAACATACAGATGGCTAAGGGAAAGACACCTGAAGAAGCCGTCGTGGAGACTCATAGGGTGATGGCTGACATTCAAATACCCATTTCGGGGGATGAAACTTATGGCTATATACCAACAAGTGAACTGCCAGACGTGGCATACGATGAAGTGAAGGACATGACAAAATTCCCCGGAGTGCCATCTCAGAGTTTTGTCACATGCAAAAAAGGCATGTTCGCAGTGTTCTTCCCACAGGATGGACATGCCCCGTGCATCTCTCTGGAAAAGGAATTGAAGAAGGCAATCTTCAAGGTGAAATGCTAATATATTCTGATACCACATAAAACTACTTATCATGGCTGAGAAAACATCAAAGAAAAACGAGACTGCGAAGAAAAAGGTTGCCGACAGCAAGACCAAGGCTCCAAGGCAAAGACAACCAAAACATATTGGTTTGGTGGCAAAGGATGGCTATCTCGAACCATATGAGGATGCCATTCGCGGAAGGCATGACCATGCCGTATGGAAAATCAACCAGTTGACTCGTAATGGGAAAACCTCACTCAAGGATTTCGCATCGGGATATGACTATTTCGGACTGCACAAGACTGCTCGTGGATGGGTGTTCAGAGAATGGGCGCCTAATGCAACAGATATCTACCTCGTAGGTGACTTCAACGACTGGACTGAAACAGAGAAATATCGTGCCAAGAGAATCCCTGGCTCTCCAAACTGGGAACTCAAGTTGCCATCCAAAGCCATGAAGCATGGAGACCTCTATAAAATGCACGTTCATTGGAATGGAGGAGAAGGAGAGCGCATACCGGCTTGGGCACAAAGAGTGGTGCAGGATGAAAATACAAAGATATTCTCCGCACAGGTGTGGAACCCAGAGAAGCCTTATGAATGGAAGAAAAAGAAATTCAAGGCTAATGTCAACCCGCTTCTCATTTATGAGTGCCACATAGGCATGTCACAGGATGCAGAGAAGGTTGGCTCATATACGGAGTTCAAGGACAATGTGCTGCCTCGAATCATCGCCGATGGATACAACTGCATTCAGATAATGGCAATACAAGAGCATCCTTATTATGGCTCTTTCGGCTATCATGTCAGTTCCTTCTTCGCCGCTTCAAGCAGGTTTGGCACTCCTGAAGAGCTAAAGGCTCTCATCGACGAGGCCCACAAGAACGGGGTGGCTGTCATCATGGACATCGTTCATTCTCATGCTGTCAAGAATGAGGTGGAAGGATTGGGCAACTTGGCTGGTGACCCCAACCAATTCTTCTATCCAGGTGAGAAACATGAGCATCCAGCATGGGACTCCCTGTGCTTCGATTATGGCAAGGATGAAGTCATTCATTTCCTGCTGTCCAACTGCAAGTACTGGTTGGAGGAATATCATTTTGATGGATTCCGCTTCGACGGTGTCACGTCAATGCTTTATTATAGCCACGGATTGGGAGAGGCTTTCTGCAATTATGGAGACTATTTCAATGGGCATGAGGACGACAATGCCATCTGTTATCTCACATTGGCAAACCAACTGATACACGAGGTGAACCCCAATGCGATTACTATTGCCGAGGAGGTGAGCGGAATGCCAGGGTTGGCAGCCAACTTTGAAAGTGGTGGTTACGGATTCGACTATCGCATGGCAATGAATATCCCCGACTATTGGATAAAGACCATCAAGGAACTTAGCGACGAGAACTGGAAGCCAAGTTCAATCTTCTGGGAGGTGAAGAACAGAAGACCCGACGAGAAGACAATCAGCTATTGTGAAAGTCACGACCAGGCTCTTGTGGGAGACAAGACCATCATCTTCCGACTGATTGATGCCGACATGTATTGGCATTTCAAGAAAGGTGACGAGAACGAAATGGCTCATAGAGGCATCGCCCTGCACAAGATGATCAGGCTGGTGACTGCCGCTGCCATCAATGGTGGATACCTTAACTTCATGGGTAATGAGTTCGGACATCCTGAATGGATAGACTTCCCTCGTGAGGGCAACGGATGGAGCTACAAATATGCTCGGCGTCAGTGGAATCTGGTAGATAATCATGAACTGTGCTACCATTGGCTTGGTGACTTCGACAAGAAAATGCTTGAGGTTATCAAGAGCCAGAAGAACTTCCAAAAGACACCAGTGCAGGAAATATGGCATAACGATGGAGACCAGGTGCTTGCCTTCATGAGAGGCGACCTCGTTTTCGTCTTCAATTTCAGTCCTAATCGTTCGTTCACTGATTATGGTTTCCTTGTTCCAACAGGTTCATACGACGTGCTGCTCAATACCGACTCAAAGGATTTCGGTGGCAATGGACTGGCTGACGATACAATTACGCACTTCACCAATTACGACCCGTTGTATGTAGAGGACCACAAAGAGTGGCTGAAACTTTACATTCCGGCTCGTTCGGCAGTAGTGCTTAAGAAAAATTGATTCATGGTCAAAGAGAGCGGGAGAAATCCTGCTCTCTTGATTGTTTGAAGATTGTAATTGTTGTTCACCGTACCTTCTATCACTTTGGATTCCAATCGTTTTTTCAAATCCCATAATCAGGTGGCATGTGCTGTCATCTTTTGCTTGTTCTCATTTGCCTATCTGTTCTTCTATCAGGCAGACGTGCTCGCTGCTGCCCAGCATGTGCTGTCCGAAGGCAAGACACATTATGGGAGGACGGTGGGAGCCGTGCTCATCACACTCACCCTGTTCCTCTTGCAAAGGGTGGTTTATGAAATTACAAAGTTGGAAAAAAGGGCTCATGCCCTGACTTATTTCCCATCGCTTCTTGTCCTTACCATCATTACTGATGTTAGTTCCAATATCGACCGGGGATTCTCATTTGGATGGTGGTATCTCGCATTTCCTCTCCTTTTGGTTCTTTTTTATGGATTGGCTTTAGGACTGAAGCAGGTGGAACCTTTTGAACCAGAGTCTGCAAGCATGGGGTATATGTCACGCACTACGTGGGTTAACGTACTGACACTGGTCGCCATGTTCATAGGGGTGGGACTTTTCAGCAATGCGGATGAAACATTCCATTATAGGATGAGAATGGAGCGCCTTGTAGCTGAAGGAAAATATACAAAGGCTCTCAAGGTGGGGAAAGCCTCTGGGGCCACTGACCATTATCTTACATCGTTGAGGGCTTTTATATTGTCAAGGAAAGGACTAATCGGCGAGCATTTTTTTGAATTCCCTGTAGCAAGAAAGGGAGATACGGTGGCTCCAGACAGTGCAGACTTGAGAAACATCTTGCTGCCTGACAGCGTGATGATAGACTACTCCAAAACTGCACGTGCCAAATTGGACTATAAACTTATCGACTTGCTTATCGACAAGGATTTGGAAGGGTTTGGAAAACTTGTTGCGAAAGCATACCCGGATTCCATATTTCCAAAGCATTATGCAGAGGCGTTGATTTTGAATCAATGGAAAAAAGGAAAACTGGCTGATGATGATGATTCGGAATTGGCAAATTCTCTGAGGGATTTCTTGAAACCTAACGGCAAGCGAAAAGTGGTGAACACCAAAATGTATGCATGGAAGCATTATCGCCACACTTATTGGTACTATTACATTTATGGTGGTAACAAGGAAGACTCTTGAGGTCGCTTCTCATGCTTTGTTTTTCGTCTTGGCAGGAATGATGGCATTCTTGTCAGTTTCTTGTAAAGATGTCTTCGACATTCACCCTTACGATGTTGATTTTGAAGGAGAGGAAAGTATAAATGTCAGAAATATTGCACGAATAGAACGCCTGTACGCCGATAGGGACACTATACGATTCGTGGTTACTGGCGACACGCAAGGGTGGTATGACGAGGCGGCAGGCATGGTGGCAGACATCAATGGGAGGGGTGACATCGATTTTGTCATTCATGGCGGAGACCTCTCCAATTATGGGGTAACAAGGGAGTTCGTCCTTCAGAGAGATATTCTGCAACGGCTGAACATGCCTTATGTGGCATTAATTGGCAATCATGACTGCCTTGGCACGGGCATAGAGGTTTTCAAGAGAATGTATGGCGACCTGAATTTCTCCTTCATAGCAGGGAGGGTGAAGTTTATTTGCCTGAACACAAATGCCCTCGAATATGATTTCAGCGAGGCAATTCCCGACTTCGATTTCATTCAGTCGCAGTTGGATAAGGGTACTGATGGCTATGACAAGACTGTGTTTTGCATGCACTCACCACCATTCAACGAACAGTTCAACAACAAGGTGGTGCATGCCTTCGACCATTACGTGCGACTTTTCCCTAATGTGCAATTTTGCACTTCAGGTCATTTGCATCGCTTCAATGCTGAGGACTATTTCAACAATGGCATTATATATTTCACCAGCGACAGTGCCAACCACCGTAATTATATAGTGTTTACAATCACCACTGAAGGATACTACTATGAGGTTGTGTATTATTAGGATGATTGTTTTTCTTGGAATGTTGCCCGCATTGACATTTGCGCAAGGAGATAATAATGACTCCTTGCCAGGTGATATGAGGAAAAATGAGGCTTTCAGAAAGGTGTTAAGAACACTGATTCCTACACAGGGCGTGATTCAGAATGCAGGAAACATGGGTTTGGTGTCCTGTGGAGTGGGTTGGGATTATGGGCGACGTAGTCAGTGGGAAACGCATCTCTTGTTGGGTTACGTGCCAAAGCACAAGTCGAAAAACGCGAGATTTACAATAACATTGAAGGAGAATTTCATACCATGGAACATTACGTTGCCAAAGAAATGGAATGTTGAACCTCTTGAATGTGGAATGTATGTAAATGCCATCTTTGGAAAAGAATTTTGGAACCATCAACCAAACCGCTATCCCAACAATTATTATTGGTTCTCTACAATGTTTAGAACCAACATTTTCGTGGGACAACGAATCACAAAACAAGTGGAGTGGCACGCAATGAAAAGACTCAAGGCGGTGACAGCTTTTTATGAAATAAGCAGTTGTGACCTTTATATAATAGACTTTGTAAACAACAAGAATGTGGGGCTGATGGACATGTTGGGTTTGTCGTTGGGTTTGAAATTTCAGTTCTTTTGATAGGCTGTGGGTAACGTGACCATACTGACACAACTGACAAAAAGTCATTGGTATTTTCATGGCATCACCACTTTGGCACGATTTTCGCTGTATGACGTTCAGATAATAGTTATAACCATAAAAATATCAAGACATGAACATCAAACCATTAGCAGACAGAGTCTTAGTTCTCCCAGCACCTGCTGAGGAAAAAGTCGGTGGCATCATCATCCCCGACACCGCCAAAGAGAAACCCTTGAAAGGAAAAATTATTGCCGCCGGACAAGGCACCAAAGATGAAGAGATGGTGCTAAAAGTGGGCGACACAGTGCTTTATGGCAAATATGCCGGCACGGAAGTGGAACTCGAAGGCGAAAAATATCTCATCATGCGCCAAAGCGACGTACTTGCTATAATTGGATAAACAAAACAATAAAAATAGAATTTCATCATGGCTAAAGACATTAAATTCAATATTGAGGCTCGCGACCTGCTGAAACAGGGCGTCGATCAACTCGCAAATGCTGTAAAAGTAACTCTTGGTCCTAAAGGACGTAATGTGGTAATCGAGAAAAAGTTTGGCGCTCCACAAATAACAAAAGATGGAGTGACCGTTGCAAAGGAAATAGAGCTGGAAGATGCTTTTGAGAACACCGGAGCACAACTCGTGAAAAGCGTAGCCTCAAAAACTGGTGACGATGCAGGTGATGGCACTACCACTGCCACAATCCTGGCACAGGCGATCATCAATGAGGGCTTGAAGAATGTTACCGCAGGGGCTAATCCCATGGACCTCAAGAGAGGTATCGACAAGGCTGTGAAGGCTGTTGTTGACCATATCGCTGCAAGTGCAGAGAAAGTTGACGACAACTACGACAAAATCGAGCAGGTGGCTACTGTTTCAGCCAACAATGACAAGGAAATAGGCAAGCTGCTCGCCGATGCCATGCGCAAGGTTTCTAAAGATGGCGTTATCTCTATTGAAGAGAGCAAGAGCCGCGACACTCATATCGAAGTGGTGGAAGGAATGCAGTTTGACAGGGGTTATCTTAGTGGATATTTTGTCACTGACCCAGACAAACTGGAGTGTGTCTTCGACCGTCCTTATATCTTGATTTATGACAAGAAAATCAGCAACATCAAGGAGTTCCTGCCAATATTGCAGCCTGCTGCAGAGAGTGGAAGACCATTGCTCGTAATCGCTGAAGATGTGGATTCTGAGGCTCTCACTACATTGGTGGTCAACAGACTGCGCTCAGGTTTGAAAATCTGTGCCGTCAAAGCTCCTGGATTCGGAGATCGCCGCAAGGCAATGCTTGAGGACATCGCTGTTCTTACCAGTGGCGTCGTCATCAGCGAAGAGAAGGGTCTGAAACTTGAACAGGCTACTCTCGACATGCTGGGAACTTGCGAAAAGGTTACCATTTCCAAGGATAACACCACCATCGTGGATGGTGCAGGTGCCAAAGAGGCTATTGCCGACAGAGTGGCAGCCATCAAGAATGAAATAGCAAACACCACAAGCTCCTATGACAAGGAGAAACTGCAAGAGCGTCTGGCTAAACTTTCTGGAGGCGTGGCAGTTCTCTATGTTGGTGCCAACAGTGAGGTGGAGATGAAGGAGAAGAAGGATCGCGTGGACGATGCTCTCTGTGCCACTCGTGCTGCCATCGAGGAAGGTGTTGTCGCTGGCGGCGGCACAACTTACGTAAGGGCTCTTGATGCTCTCGCAACTGTAAATGGTGACAATGCAGACGAACAGACTGGTATCAACATCGTGGCTCGTGCAATAGAGGAGCCTTTGCGCCAGATCGTTATCAACGCCGGTGGCGAGGGTGCTGTTGTAGTGCAGAAAGTGAGAGAAGGTAAAGGTGATTTCGGATACAATGCTCACACTGGAGTTTATGAGGATTTGCGCCAATGTGGCGTCATCGACCCAGCCAAAGTGGCACGCGTTGCTCTTGAAAATGCTGCTTCCATCGCCGGCATGTTCCTCACAACAGAGTGTCTTATCGTTGACAAGCCTGAGGAGAAACCAGCAATGCCGATGGGCGGAGCACCAGGAATGGGTGGTATGATGTAAAAATGCAAACCCGACATATCAAAATTATAGGGATGGGACGTGCTCCCATCCTTTTTTTTGTTTTTTTTACATAAGACAGCAAAAAAATCAAATATTTTTTTTGTTTAATAAATATTAGTCTATAACTTTGCATTCCAAATGATATGAATCGCAAAGAACGAAAAGATATTTTTTTGATTTGTTTTAGTAGATTAGTTTTTAAGTAGTTTGTTTTTTGAAAATCGGTTGTCGTGAGACATCCGATTTTTTTTGTTTTCAAAAATTTCGGGTGGAATATCAAATAATTGGGGTGGTTGTCGGGTTTTAGTGGTATTTTTGCAAAAATTACTTGAAATGGGGTTTGCCACCCACGGATAGCCAACCAACAAACAATCATTTTTTCACTTATATGGGGACTCGCGCTCCCGCCTTAAACTATGAATAATGTATATTTCTTTGCAGTGGACCTCGGTGCCACCAGTGGACGTACTATTGTTGCCAATATTTCCGATGGAAAGTTCGAAATTGAGGAGTTGACTCGATTCGACAACAACTTAATCCAGACAGGAGGGCATTTCTATTGGGATATCTATGCTTTGTACTTCGAAATCATCAAAGGTTTGAAAATCGTAGCACAACGGCAAATTCCAATATCTTCTATTGGTATCGACACTTGGGGCGTGGATTTCGTGTGCATAGGAAGCGATAATGCCATCTTGCGCAACCCGCTTGCATATCGTGACCCCCATACCTTTGGCAAAATGGAGGAATACTTCAGTCAGGTGATGGACAAGAAGAAGGTCTATGACATAACTGGAATTCAGTTCATGAACTTCAATTCCTTGTTCCAACTTTATGCCATGGGCAAGAATGGTGATTCTGCTTTGGCAGGAGCATCAAAATTGCTCTTTATTCCTGATTGCCTTAGTTTCATGCTCACAGGAAAGATGGTGTGCGAATATACCATCGCATCAACCTCGCAATTGCTTGACCCAAGAACAAAGCAACTGGACGAGGAACTGTTAGCAAGCGTGGGCTTGTCGCGTGAGAAATTTGGTGACATGGTGGTTCCTGGCACGATAATAGGCACTTTGACAGAAGAAGTGAAGTCTATTACAGGTCTGGGGGATGTGCCGGTCATAGCAGTGGCTGGACATGATACTGCCAGTGCTGTTGCTGCAGTGCCCGCACGCGATGAACATTTTGCATATCTTAGCAGTGGCACGTGGAGCCTCATGGGAATAGAGACAAAGGAGGCTGTTATCAACGAGCGCAGCTTTGAGTATAATTTCACAAATGAAGGAGGTATAGAGGGTACTACAAGATTCTTGAAGAACATTTGCGGCATGTGGCTATATGAGAGATGCCGCAAGGAGTGGACTGATGCTCCAAGTTCACACCCGGAGCTGCAGGCACAGGCAATGAAGGTGAAGCCTTTCCAAAGTCTTATCAATCCTGATGACGAAGACTTTGTCAATCCAGTGTCTATGGTGGCGGCAATCCAAAATTATTGCAAGAAGACCGGACAGCATGTGCCACAGGGGTATGCCGAGATATGCAGATGTATCTTCGACAGTCTCGCATTGAGATATAGGCAGACCTTCTCATGGCTCAAGGAGTTTGCGGATTTCGATATAGACATCTTGCATATCATAGGAGGTGGCTCCCTCAATTCTTACCTGAACCAGTTTACAGCCAATTCTACTGGAGTGGAAGTGCTTGCTGGACCACAGGAAGGCACAGCCATAGGAAACATCATGATGCAGGCAAAGGCTTGTGGTGTGGTGGAGAACATTTGGGAAATGAGGAAAATCATTGCCAACAGCATCCAAATGAAGCGTTTCGTGCCACAGGACAAGGAAATATGGGACGATGCCTTCAAGCGTTATCTCGATGTCACGAAATAAGACCATATATTAAATGGCGAAATATTGGTCGTTAGTGTCTTTTCATATTAACATATCTTTAAAACAACAATAAAATACAAAAACAATGAAAGCAGAACTGATTGAAAAAGCCTATGCGGTAGCAAAGGAACGCTATGCCGCTATCGGAGTAGATACCGACAAAGTGGTGGCTGAGCTTGAAAAACAACAAATTTCACTGCATTGCTGGCAGACCGACGACGTGGTGGGATTCGAACGCAACGAGGCTCTATCTGGTGGCATTCAGACCACTGGCAACTATCCCGGACGTGCACGTACCATTGACGAGGTGAGACAGGACATCGAGTTCGTGAAGACTCTGATAGCAGGAAACCATCGTCTTAACCTTCATGAGATTTATGGCGACTTCGGTGGCAAGTTCATAGACAGAGATCAAGTGGAAGTGGAGCATTTCCAAAGTTGGATTGAATGGGCTAAGGAGAACAATATGAAATTGGACTTCAACTCCACATCTTTCTCACACCCGAAGAGTGGAGAACTCACACTCTCAAATCCCGACAAGGGCATTCGTGATTTCTGGATTGAGCATACAAAGAGGTGCCGCAGGATTGCCGATGCCATGGGTAAAGCCCAAAACGACCCTTGTATCATGAATATATGGGTGCATGACGGCAGCAAGGACCTCACTGTGCAACGCAAGAAGTATCGTGAAATATTGGCAGCTTCTCTTGATGAGATAATGGAAGAGAACTTGCCCGACATGAAGGCTTGTTTCGAGGCAAAATTGTTTGGCATCGGTCTGGAAAGCTACACCGTTGGCTCACACGACTTCTACACAGCTTATTGCGCCACACGCAAACAGATGTACACTCTCGACACCGGGCACTATGAGCAAACAGAGAATGTCAGCGACTTCGTATCCACACTCTTGATGTATGTGCCAGAACTGATGCTGCATGTCAGCCGACCTGTAAGATGGGATTCTGACCATGTAACCATTATGAACGACCAAACTCTTGACCTATTCAAGGAACTGGTGCGTGCTGATGGGTTGCACCGCGCACATGTGGGTCTCGACTATTTCGATGCAAGCATCAACCGTATCGGAGCCTATGTCATTGGTACTCGTGCTACCCAGAAGTGCATCTTGCAAGCACTGCTCGAACCCGTAGAAAAACTGCGTGAATTTGAAAACAATGGACAGTATTTCGAGCGTCTTGCTCTTATGGAAGAGGCGAAGTCGATGCCGTTTGGCGCAGTGTTCGACTACTTCAACTTGAAGAACAATGTTCCTGTAGGAGAGGAGTTCATACCTGCCATCCAACAATATGAGAAGGATGTGACTTCAAAAAGGTAAAGAGATAACCTTAATATAATTATGTCATGTCAAACGAAAAAGGAAGTTTGAGGAGCACGATTGCCGTGTCTCTTACCAATTATCTCGATGCTGGTGCTATTGTGGCAGGAGCGAGCGGACTGACATTGTGGCAGAACTACTTGGGATTGTCGGAAGTGCATCTTGGGTGGCTGAACTTTATCAGTGCCAACTGTCTTGGTGCAGCCCTTGGTGCCATTATTGGAGGATTCCTCGCCGACAAGTATGGACGTAAGTTCATATATACCTACAACCTTTTAGTTTATATGTTGGGCGTGGCGCTTGTCATCTGTAGTGTCAATTATCCTATGCTGCTCTGTGGATTCCTGGTGACGGGTATCTCTGTGGGTATAGGTGTGCCGGCGTCGTGGACCTACATTTCAGAAAGTTCAGAGGTGAACAACCGTGGTCGCAATATCTGCATATCACAAATGTCTTGGGGCGTGGGTCCAATGATGATACTGCTTTTGGGTATGTTGTTCGCCCCCGGCGGCTATCTGTTCGAATGGGTTGAGGGCATCGCACATGCCATTGGCGGCGATTCTCTTGCGCAAAATGCTGTCAATGTGTTTAGTTCACGCATCGTGTTCTTGTCCCTCTTCATCGTGGCATTTATCGCCTGGAACCTGCAAAGGAAACTTGACGAGAGTAGCGAGTGGAAGGCTGCCAAGGCGGCTGCCAAAGCCAAAGGTGAAGACACTGGACTGCTGCATGCCTTTGGTGTGCTGTTTTCCAACAAGGTGGCAGTGCGCACCGTCATCTTCCTCGCCACAATCTATCTCACATGGAACCTTGTGGCTTCGGTGATGGGCTTCTTCCAGCCTCATATTTATGAGACAGCGGGAGGTGTGAGCAACGAGCAAGCCAACTGGATGAACTGTATCCAATGGGCGATAATCGTAGGCGTTACATTCATCGTTTCCAAACTCATTGACAAGACTAACCATAAGGCTATTTACACTTTTGGCTTGTTGGTGGCAATAATGGCATGGCTGGTCATTGTGACCATAGGTGTCAATGGCCAGTTCGGCTTGTGGGCGTTTGCCATTCTATGGGGAGTCCAGGGCGGCACCTCACCACAGATATTCTATGCACTGTGGGGGTCGGAACTGTTCCCGGCAAAATTCCGTGCTGGTGCCCAGGGTCTGATGTTCTTCATCGTTCGTGGCCTTTCAGCTGTATGGGGACTCATCTTCACCTATATTTATGGTGAGAACGGAGAAGGGTTCACCATTGCCGCATATTGCATGATTGCTCTGCTGCTCATTTCGCTTGTTGTCGGCTTTATCGGCTGCCCCAACACACGTGGGCGCACGCTTGACAGCATAGCCAAGGAGCGCTATGGTGACGACTACTAAGATGAACGTATTATAAAAGCGAGCAGGCAGGATTCACAATGAAATCCTGCCTGCTCGCTTTTATATGTGGTATCCTTTATTTCGGAAGATTGAATGCCACGCTCATTTCTTTCATTTGCTCCTGACTCATCCCTTCGGGTACAAAACCCATGGCACGTGCATTGACATAAATCTTTGCACTCTTGCTCAATACGTCTATCTGGTCGAAAGCGTCCATCACGTCCAATCCTTGGGCAAACACGCCATGCTTCTCCCAAAGCACCACGTCGTAGTCGTCAAGTTCGCGAAGGGTGGCGTCTGCCAGTTCCACACTGCCGGGGAGGGTGTATGGGATGATGCCAAGGCCAAGGGGACAGAAGGCTTTGGTCTCTGGTATCATGCTCCAGAGCAGGTTGGTAAGCACATCTTTCTTCAGGAATTCCCTGTTGTGGCTCATGGCTACAAGTTCGATGGGGTGGGTATGTACGGTGGCGTTATACTTGGACCCTTTCTCAATCAAGTGGTTGTGTACTGTCAGGTGAGAAGGCAACTCGCTTGTGGGCTGCACCTGTTCGTCAGCAATGATTTCATAGCTTGAACAATCGTCGAGTATGCGTATCACGCTGCCGTTTTCCATTGGCATGCGTGCCAGGTCGCGCATGCGCTTGCCTGTGCCCTTGCAGTAGAAATAGCATCCTTTCAGGTTGGGAAGTGTCGTGCCGATGGGTTTCACCTCGCTTATGGCGGGCATGGCTCTTACTTCATCGTCGATGAATGCTGTGATGTTGACTGTGATGTTGCCGCCATTGCGCTCGGCCCATCCATTCTGCCACAAGTAGCCTGCAACCTCGGCTATCTTCTCCACCTCGCGTTTCAGCAAGGGGCGTCCTTCCAAAATACTTTTCATGTTTTTCTAATAAATATGTTTTTGATTTGTTGTTGTGTGCAAAGTTAAGCGCTTCCTGCGTTTTATTACATGTTTTTTTGACAGCAATGCCTTGTGTTTTGGTGTAAGAGTGATGAAATATGCTCTCCGAGTGATAGCTTCATGAATTGTGTTCGCGGAAGTCGCTGGGCTTGTGACCTGTCTTCATGCGGAATTTTGAAGAGAAATAGTCGGGTGAGTCGAAATTCAGACGATAGGCTATTTCCTTGATGCTCAGTTTGGTAGTGGAAAGCAGCTCTTTTGCCCTTTGCAACTTTAGGTCTTGCTGATAGAGTGCTGGCGACAGTCCGGTGTATTCCTTGAAGAGTTTCCTGAAATTAGAATAACTCACTCCCAAGTCCTCTGCAAGATGTTGGATGGTGAGGTCGCTTTCAAGCGACTCCCTGATTTTAAGACGTGCGCGGTTTATGAGTTCCACCTGCGTCTGGTTCTTGTTGAGTATGATGTTCCTTTCCAATGAATACATCATTCCGATGAGGTGGTTGACGATGCCGGCAAGCAATTGCTGGGAATATGCCGCTTCTTCATTGGCAGCTTTGAGGGCGTTCTTGTATAGTTCTATCATCTCTACGGAGAAACCTACACGGTAGATTGGCTTTTCCACACTGAGGAAACCATTTGCTACGCGCTCGTCCATGTTCTTGCCCTTGAAACCTATCCAATAGCTCTTCCAACGGGAATGGGGCAGCGGACCGTAGGTGTGCCATTCGCCAGGGAAAAGAAGGAAGACGTCACCTGTCTTTATCTTGGTTTCTTCAACATGGGCAGAACGGAAGGTGCCTTCGCCTTCCAACAAGTAAAGCATTTGGTATTCATTCAATTCACGACCTTTGTCCATGTCGAAATAATATCCGTCGGCATGGCCTTTGGTGGGATAGGATTCTCCCACCTCAACTGTGTCGAAACCTACTGTGCTCACCGTCAAGCCCCAATAGGCGTCACGCTCATTGGCTACGAGATATTTGCTGTTTTGCATAGTGATTGCAAAAATAACAAAAAGTAGGAAACAATCAAAATTTTCACCTTCTTTTTCAATCGATTATCGACAACAACAGCAAAAAACGGATGATATGTTTGACTTGTCGGACAGATTTTTGTAATTTTACACCCGATTACAAAATCTGGCGTTTCAATCATGAATAGGAAGACTGTTTTACATCTTTTGTTCTTGCTGGCCTTGTCGGTTGCATTGGTCTATCTCACAAAATCGTTTCTCATGGCGCTTGGCATCATGATGCTGCTATTGCTCATTGACGCTTTACTCAGGCAGTATGACAACAAGAGAAGACGTGAATGGGAGGAGAAAAGGTTGCAGGAAATGATGGAAGAGAAAGAAAAAGAAGAAAAGACAAGAACCGACAAGGAGGAATAAACCTATTACCAACATTGACATGCAATTGCTCAAACAACTTTATTATAGTTTTTTTGGAAAATTCCCAACTGTTGTGGAACCCATTACTGGGGCTGGAAGCAACAGGCAGTATTTCAGACTCCAGTCGGATGATGACAAGGCTGTCATAGGAGTTGTGGGGACGAGCCTCGAAGAGAATCAGGCTTTCATTTATCTCGCGCGCCATTTCAGGAAAAGGAAGTTGCCCGTGCCTGAAGTGCTCGCTGTCAGCGATGACCAAATGAGATATTTGCAGGAAGACCTCGGCAACATCTCGCTTTTCGACGCTCTGCATGGTGGACGTGAGGCGGGGGGCAGGTACAACCTCAAGGAACAACATTTGCTGTTGGATACCATAAGGATGTTGCCCAACTTCCAAATCCGTGGAGCACGTGAACTGGATTGGAGTCATTGTTATCCACAACCGGAATTTAATGAGGAAAATGTGCTCTTTGACCTCAATTACTTCAAGTATTGCTTCCTGAAGCCCACAGAACTCGATTTCCATGAGTTGAAGTTGGAGGCTGACTTCAGACTGATGGCAAAGGACTTGGTGGCGGAACCTACCGACAGCTTCATGTATAGGGATTTCCAAGCCAGAAACGTGATGCTCGACGCCGAAGGAAAACCTTCTTTCATAGATTTTCAAGGAGGGAGAAAAGGCCCTTATTACTATGACCTCGCCTCGTTCTTGTGGCAGGCTTCTGCACGCTATTCCGACAAACTACGTAGAAGGCTGATTTATGAGTATTACTATTCACTAAAGAACTATACGGAGGTGCCGTCGAAAAGGCATTTCGTGCAACGGCTTTCGTTGTTTGTGCTTTTCCGTACTTTGCAGGTGTTAGGGGCATACGGATTCCGTGGATATTTCGAGCGAAAACAGCATTTCATCGATTCCATCCCTCCTGCCATAAGCAACCTCAAACGTATGGTGCAGACAGAATTGTTCCACTATCCTTACCTCGTGGACGTGTTGCAGAGGATGGTTGCTCTGCCTCAGTTCGCAACAGAGGAGGAAGAGCCAAAAACAAGAAAGGACGGCTACAAGATAACCGACAACAATATCTATGAGGCTCACAAGAACGACGGACCTGCCACATTCTCGAAATATGATGGCAAAGGACCTCTCGTGGTGAGGGTTTTTAGTTTCTCTTACCGCAAGGGCATTCCAGAGGACGAATCGGGCAATGGAGGAGGCTATGTCTTCGACTGCAGAAGCACTCATAACCCAGGAAGGTATGAGCCATACAAAACCCTGACAGGACTTGACGAACCGGTTATCAGGTTCTTGGAGGATGATGGCGAGATACTAACCTTCCTTGATAGTGTGTATAAGTTGGCAGACGCTCATGTGGCAAGATACCTGCAGAGAGGCTTCACCGACCTTATGTTCTCGTTTGGCTGCACGGGTGGGCAGCACCGCAGTGTCTATTCCGCTCAACATCTTGCCGAACATTTGAACAAGAAATTTGGCATAGAAGTAAGGGTGTGCCATCGCGAACAGAATATCACTCAAACCATTGAAGCAAAAACAGAATGAGACAAGCAATGTTGTTTGCTGCCGGACTGGGAACGCGACTGCGTCCATTGACCGACAACATGCCGAAAGCGTTGGTAAGGGTGGGGGAGAAGCCTTTGTTGCAACTCATGCTCGAAAAACTCCATCGTTCGGGTTTTGAACATGTGGTGGTTAATGTGCATCATTTTCCCGACCAAATCATAGATTTCATAAACAATCATGTCTATGAGGGCATGACCGTGAGCGTGTCGGATGAAAGGGAGGCTCTTCTTGAAACTGGCGGAGGATTGAGAAAGGCTGCTCCTCTTTTCGATGGTTCGAGCCATGTGCTAATTCATAATGTTGACATTCTCAGCAATGCTGACCTTGTGGATTGCTATGACAAGGCTTTGGAGCACGATGCATTATTGGTGGTGAGTCAAAGGGAGACAAGCAGATACTTGCTTTTCGATGATGACATGAGACTTGTGGGATGGACCAATGTCAAGACTGGAGAGGTGAAGACACCGTATGACAATCTCGATATGGCACGTTGCAAGAGGTTGGCTTTTTCTGGAATTCATGTCATGTCGCCTGAATTGATGGATAGGATGAAAACTTGGCAAGACCGCTTCGGCATCATAGACTTCTATCTCGACCAATGCGACAAGGCTGATATTCGTGCACTTGCATTGCCAGATCTTCATCTTCTTGATGTCGGCAAGATAGACTCCCTTGCTGAGGCTCAGCGCTTCCTGAAAGATTTGAGCAGGCTTTCATGATGATAACCAGATTGATGGATTTATGAACTGAATCATATTCATGGGGCTGACATTGACATATTCGTTGGAAAGATATAGTGCTGACACTGATGCTGAAGCATATATAAGGGATTTCCGAAGGGCTGATTACTTCTTGACATTTTGCCGACAATGCCAGAACTATGGACGGCGGTATGGCTGCCCTCCTTTCGATTACAATCCTTTGTCCTTGATTGGTGATTTCCATAAAGTTAGGATAATTGGGGTGAAGATAATCCCTGACAGCAAGCAACTTCCTTTAGAGGCTGTCAACGATTTGATGGAACCCATTACAAAAGACTTGAATGAGGAATTATTGGAAATGGAGAAATCCCTAAATGGATTAGCATTTGGATTTGTCGGGACTTGTCCTTATTGCAATGGCTTGAGGTGTGCAAGAATTGACGGAGAGCCTTGCAGGCATCCAGATAAGGTGCGTCCATCCCTGGAAGCATTTGGTTTCGATATGGTAAAGACGGCAAAGGATTTGTTGGGGCTGGATATCCAATGGAGCAAAGGTGACTACATTCCAGAGTATCTCGTCTTGGTTTGCGGAGTGTTTTTTCGTAACTCTGACGCATAGCGTCTAAGTTACTTCATCTCGGCATAAAAAAGAAACAAGTTTCTTTTGTTCTGCTCTCGATTTTTCGTAACTTTGCAAACTGCCTTACTTTAACCATCAAGACAATAGGGTAGGACTATTCTTTTAAGTAGAATTTTTATTATTCATTCCACAGAATTTAAGGATACATGCAACAAAAAATCATCATTCTCGACTTCGGTTCGCAAACTACCCAATTGATAGGACGCAGAGTGCGCGAACTTGACACGTTTTGTGAAATATTGCCTTATAACAAATTCCCTAAAGACGACCCTTCAGTGATAGGGGTGATTCTTAGTGGTTCGCCATANNNTCTGTCACAGTTCGTAGGGCGCATTCCTGTCCTTGGAATATGCTATGGTGCCCAATTCATCTCACATTCCGGTGGTGGAAAGGTGGAAAAGACAAACACTCGCGAATATGGCAGGGCAAACCTTACGTCATTTGACCTTGATGACCCTCTGATGCATGGGTTGGATGTCAATACACAAGTGTGGATGAGCCATGGTGACACAATAACTGCTATTCCTGACGACTGCCATGTTATTGCTTCTACGGCAAATGTGAAATATGCTGCTTACGCCAGCAATAAAAATCCTTTGTGGGCTGTCCAATTCCATCCTGAAGTTTTTCACACCACTCAAGGTTCTTTACTCTTGAGGAATTTCGTGGTTAACATCTGTGGAAGCAAGCAGGAATGGAGCCCCGCTTCCTTTGTTGAATCTACCGTGGCTGAACTGAAGGAGCAATTAGGCAACGATAGGGTGATTCTCGGTCTTAGTGGCGGAGTGGATTCTTCAGTATGCGCCACGTTGCTGAACAGGGCTATTGGCGACCGCCTCACTTGCATCTTTGTGGATCATGGCATGTTGCGCAAGAATGAGTTTAACAAGGTGATGGAGGCTTATCAAGGTCTCGGACTGAATGTAATCGGTGTGGATGCAAGCGAGAAATTCTTTTCCGACCTTGAAGGAGTGACTGACCCGGAACAGAAACGTAAAATAATAGGCAGGGATTTCGTAGAGGTCTTTAATGCTGAGGCAAAGAAAATTACCGATGCCAAATGGTTGGCACAAGGCACCATCTATCCTGATAGGATTGAGAGCCTTAGCATAACAGGTATGGTGATAAAGAGTCATCACAATGTGGGAGGACTCCCCAAAGAGATGCACTTGCAGTTGTGTGAACCGCTGAAGTGGCTGTTCAAGGATGAAGTGAGAAGAGTGGGCTATCAATTAGGTATGCCAGAGCGACTCATCAAGAGGCATCCTTTCCCCGGTCCTGGTCTTGCTGTGAGAATACTTGGAGATATCACCCGTGAAAAAGTTCGCATCCTCCAAGATGCCGATGACATTTACATTGAGAACATGCTCCAATATGTTTGTGATGATGGAGAAATCCTTTATGACAAAATATGGCAAGCGGGAGCCGTATTGCTGTCCACCGTGCGCAGCGTAGGCGTCATGGGCGACGAACGCACTTACGAACATCCCGTGGCTCTCAGGGCTGTCACGAGCACAGATGCCATGACTGCCGACTGGGCTCACCTGCCTTATGATTTCATGGCGAAGGTCTCTAATGAAATCATCAATAAGGTCAAGGGTGTGAACCGCGTCTGCTATGACATCTCGTCCAAGCCACCATCAACAATAGAGTGGGAATGATATAGCAATAGATGGTATTTATTCATCAAGTAGGTGTTCAAAAATA